>NZ_JWIM01000003.1:0-58323 GCF_002896535.1 Mesotoga sp. B105.6.4
CTATATTACCAGTACCCCTACCTACTGTCAAGTTACAGGTTCGTTTCCTTAGTCACTTCTTTGCGTGAATACATGCGGATTGGCTCAGATTTCAAAGCTTTCTTCTGAAAGAAATGTCGACTGCAGCTTTTTTTCGGGGAGAAGGAGGGACACATTCCATCTGCCGGAAATGTGCTTCTTGATCGAAGCATTTACGTCATCGATCGTGAGACGGTCTATCCGCGCAATCAAGTCTTCTAGAGAATCAGGCTTTCCGCAAATCACTACATCATCCAGGAATCTGCTGAGAGTCAGGAGTGTTCCTTCCGTGGACATCAGGAGTTTGCCCCTCGCCCTTTCTTTTCCGTAGTTGAACTGTGCTTCCGTTGCTCCATGGACGATCAGCCTATCCATTTCCTTTTTCAATGAGCTTACAAGATTATCGAGGTTCTTCGGACTTGTGGTGGCATTTATCATAATGGCTCCAGAATCAGAGTAAGAAACAAACTCCGAACTAATATTGTACACCATTCCCAGTTCTTCTCTAATGTTGTGAAAGAGTATGGAACTCATGCCACTGCCAAAGAGAGTGTTGAAAACCTTGAACGCATCAAAATCCGCTCTGTTTTTCCTGCCGGGGGCATCCCTCGTCAGCAAAATGTGAACCTGCTGAAGGTCCTTCCTTCTTTCGACAATCCAGAGAGGCTCGTCGGCAATCACCGGAGATTTCGCTGGAGATGTATGTCCGTTGCTCTTCATAGAGAGAAGTTTATCTTCCGCATTTCGCAGCAACTCATCGCCGTAATTACCTGAGACTGCAAAGATCGCGTTGTTAGCCACATAGTTTTGGCCGTAGAAGTTGGAGACTTTGCTCCTCTCCAGCCCTTCTATCGTTTCTTGATAACCAAGGATCGGCCTGCCAAAATCCCTATCCCAGACTTTTTCTATAGTCATGTCGTATATCCTGTCGTAGGGATCATCTTCTGCCGAGGCGATCTCCTCGAGAATAACTCCTCTCTCAAGATCAAGAGCCGCTTCATCGAAGCGAGGCGAAGTGATCAAATCAAAGAGAATTTCCAACGCTTCAGAAGCGCATGTATCTGGGACTTTCGCATAATATACTGTAGAGACTCTTCCGGTGTATGCGTTGAGACTGCCTCCGATTCTTTCGATTGGCTCCTTTATCTCAAAAGCGTTTCTTCTATGAGTTCCCTTGAAGAGAGCGTGTTCAATAAAATGAGAAACACCGCTGATGGAGTCTTCTTCATCAGCGGAGCCTACCTTCATTGCGAAAGCCATTGAGACGGTTCTCGTCTCTTCCTTTCGCTCTCCAATAATAACTGCACCATTTGGCAGTTCAAGATAGTGATTATTCATCAACTTCCTACTTTCTGTTTCGATCTCCTCGATTTCGGTCGTTTCTGGGACTAGGTCTTCTGTTGTCTCTACGCTTATCTTCGGTAACCTCTACACCTTCGAGTTTCAGACTTATCTTGCCCATTTGATCAGTCCCTGCAATCTCAACCGGAATAGTGTCTCCAACTTTGTGCTCTTTCAAGAAGTCCTTTCCGTTAGCGCCCATCTTCGAAATATGAAGAAGACCGGTCTTTCCCGGTGCAAGCTCTACAAAGAACCCGTAGGCTTCTGCTCTGGTAATCTTTCCCGTAAAGAGTTGTCCGGGTTTGACTTCAGATATTATCGCGTCAATGACCTTCTCAAGCTGGTCAAGCTTCTCTCTATTGCTTCCGACGATTTTCGCCTGGGACTTTTCGTCATCTATGAAGATAGTCGAGTCATACTCGCTAGAGAGTTTCTTTATTACCTTTCCTCCAGGTCCGATTATCTCTCCGATCTTCTCATATGGGAGGTTGATTGTTCTGATAATCGGAGCATAGTCAGAGACGAATTTCCTCGGTTCTGAGATAGCTTCATTCATAAGGTCAAGAATCTTCAACCTCGCAAGTCTCGCCTGGTCTAGTGCCTTTGTCATTATTTCGCTGGATACTCCCGAGACCTTGACGTCCATCTGGAAGGCTGTGATTCCGTCGCGTGTGCCTGTCACCTTGAAATCCATGTCACCCATGTGATCTTCATTTCCAAGAATATCGGTGAGAACGACGGTTTTCTCCGGTTCCTGAATCATACCCATTGCCACTCCCGCAACATGCTTTTCCATTGGAACTCCTGCAGCCATCAATGCCAGTGATCCAGAACATACCGTGGCCATCGAAGAGGAGCCATTCGATTCAAGAACTTCAGAGACAACCCTAATTGTGTAGGGGAAAGATTCACCTTTGGGAACGATGTTCTTGAGGGATCTCTCCGCCAGATGACCATGTCCTATTTCTCTCCGGCCGGGGCCGCGAAGCCTCTTGACTTCTCCTGTGCTGAAGGGAGGAAAATTGTAGTGAAGCATAAACGACTTAGAACCCTCTTCAAACATAGTATCGACGATCTGTTCATCCATCGTGGCTCCGAGAGTGACAATACCAAGACTCTGAGTTTCGCCTCTAGTAAAAAGAGCGGAACCATGAGCCCTTGGAAGAAGATCGAGTTCAATGGTGATTGGACGGATTTCGTTGTGTTTTCTGCCGTCCATCCTGACATCGTCTTCTATAACTCTCTTTCTCATAACTTCTTTCTCTATGTCGTGAAAGAGATCTTTTACAAAACCAGTATTCGCTTCGATCTCTTCTTCTGACCAAGTTTCCTTTGCCTTCTCAGTGAAGAGCTCGATCAGCTCGTCTCTGTATGTCTTCAGAGCTCTATCCTTGTTTTTCTTGCCGGAGGTTAGCATGATCTCGGCAAGCTTTTCTCTGTCCACCATTGCATTGAATGGTTCGAGGAAGCCCTCGGGAGCTACTGGAATTTCAGCTACCCACTTCTCTATCTCGAACTCGCTTATGATTTCCTTCTGAAAGGCCACAAGAGACTTAATCGCTTCATGAGCAGCTTCCAAAGCTCCAACCATAACTTCTTCGGAGACCTCTTTTGCCTCTCCTTCAACCATCGCGACTGCGTTCTCGGTTCCCGCAACTACTATATCGAGTTCTGATCTGTCAAGCTCTTCCGCGGAGGGGAAGATAACGTATTTTCCATCAATGTAGCCTACCTGAACTCCCGCAACGATTCCTTCGAAGGGAATAGGCGAAATATTCAGTGCCAGTGAAGAGGCCGTTATTCCCCAAATGTCGGGAGGATTATCAGGATCGGCCGAGAGAACGGTTATGATAACTTGGATCTCGTTTCTCATTCCATCGGGGAAGAGAGGCCTGATAGGTCTGTCAATTATCCGCGCAGAGAGAACCGCGTTGTCGCTAGGTCTACTCTCTCTTTTTAGAAACCCCCCCGGAATTTTTCCGGCGGCATAGAACTTCTCCTGATATTCAACAGTTAGCGGTAGAAAGTCAGTTCCGGGCATTGCCTTCTCATTTCCATTTACTGTAGTAAGCAAGACTGAATCGGCATATCTCAAAACAAAGGCACCGTCCGCCTGCTTAGCCATCTTCCCGTTTTCTATAACGAGTTTCTGGCCGAAGAATTCCCTTTCCCATCTCTTGTAACTCACAATAACACCTCTTTTTTCAATTCATCAAATAACCAATTATATCAGCTGTGTGAAATCCACGCAAAAAAGGAGCGGTATCCCGCTCCCGGCGATTTCTACTCTATCAACCTCTCAGCCCGAGTTTGCTTATCAGTTCAAGATATACTTCAGGCTTCTTGGTCTTTATGTATCTCAACATCTTTCTTCGTCTTCCGACAAGCTTTAGAAGTCCTCTTCTGGTATGAAAATCCTTTGGATGCTTCTTAAGATGCTCGGTAAGATGCCTGATTCTTGCAGTCAATATTGCAATCTGTACTTCGGTTGAACCGGAGTCGTTTTCGTGGATCTGGAATTCCTTTACCAATTCTTGTCTGTTGACTTCCATGTATCTGCCTCCTAATATAATCCTCATATCCAGGAATGGGCTGCGCCTCAAACCGAGAATAGGGCAAGGCAATTCTAAACCTATCAGGCATTATTGTCAACTCTCTCTCCGCCCAGGAAATCCGCTACCATCTTCTTTGCCGTCGGAGTAATTGCAATTCCTCCTCTGGCAGTCTCCTTAAGCTCTTCAGGCAATCTTCTTCCTACTCTTCCGAGAGAGTCTGCAACTTCTTCAAAGGGGATGGCAGACTTTATTCCGGCTAATGCAAGCTCCGCCGCGGTGAAGGCTATCGATACACCAAAAGCATTTCTCTTTACACATGGAATCTCTACGAAGCCACCAACAGGATCGCAGACTAGTCCTAGCAATGACTTCAGAGCGAGAGCGGGGGCGTTTTCTAGCGCGGAATAATCCTCAGGGTGGGTCGCATAGACAATAGCGACGGAAGCCATCGCAGTGGCAGTTCCAACTTCTGCCTGGCAGCCAGACATAGCGCCAGAAATCGATGCTCTTCTCCTGATTCTCTCCCCCACAGCTCCAGAAACAAGCAGTGCGTTTCCAAGGATGTCAAGATCAATGCTTCGATTCAGATGAAGAGAAAGGAGAGCTCCGGGGACCACTCCGCATGCTCCCGCGGTTGGACAAGCAACTATCTTTCCCATGCTTGCGTTGTGTTCTGACATCGAAAGAGCAATGCTTACTCCCGAGAAAACCAGCGGACTGAGAAATTCGGGCACATGACTTCTTGCCTTTGCATCATTATCTCCAACCCAGCCGGTAAGAGACTTCTCAGGCCTGTCGAGTCTGCTATGATAGGAACCCAGCATTTCTCTTACTAACTTTTTCGCAGTCTCTTCAGCAGCTTTCGGATCGTTCCCCGTATTCATCATATACCAATCGGAAACCACTTTATGTAGCGGAGTCCTCGAATCTTTTGCGGCCTTCACCAGGTCTTCGAATTTCATTATCATATCATTGAATCCAGCCTTTCAAGATAGGATACTTTCATGACTACCTTCAACCTCTTAATTACGCTGAGCAGACGGGCATCAGGTTCATTATCCAGTTCAACAACGCACAATGCCTCGCGCCTAAATGGATCGACTCGTGAGAGGAAGAGATTGCTGATATTCATGTCGCTTGATGAAATCTCCCCAACTATTTGTGACAGAGCCCCGGGAACATCTGCATTCAGAATCACCAGTGAGGGGTACTTTCCCGTGACATCGGTGTCAAAATCATCGATTGCAGTAATCTTAATTGAACCCCCACCAACAGACGCGCCGGTTACGCTCAGAAACATACCTCCTGCACTTCCGTTTATCCTAACTGTGTTTGGATGAAGATCGCCCATATCTTCTTCCTCAAATGTGAAGTAAATTCCCTTTTCTTTGGCAATCCGGAAGGAATCTCTTAGCTGCGGGTCGGACTCCTTTATTCCCATTATGCCGCCTATGAGGGCCCTATCGGTTCCGTGTCCCCTGAAGGTTGCATACAGGGGAGAATTGAGGACAAAACCAACTTCCGTAGGCGTTCTAGCAAAGAGGGATCTGAAGGCTCTGCCTAGCCTAGCCATACCTGCCGTATGAGAACTCGACGGACCGACAATTGCCGGCCCAATTATGTCTAGCAACATCTTTCTGCCTCCAATGAAAACGCGGAACCGAAACGGTTCCGCGTCACCGTATAAATAGGTCAAAGATTATAAAAGGAGCTCTTTCCTCTATACTCGGCCTGCTCACCAAGTTCTTCTTCAATCCTCAGAAGTTCGTTGTACTTTGCTATCCTATCCGTTCTTGAAGCAGAACCGGTCTTTATCATACCTGTATTAGCTGCGACGGCGAGATGAGAGATGAAAGTGTCTTCGGTCTCGCCTGAGCGATGAGAGATCACGCAAGTCATCCCGTGCTTTTGCGCATACTCTATTGTGTTTAGAGTCTCAGTAACGGATCCGATCTGATTCAACTTAATGAGGATCGAATTGGAGGATTTCTCCTTCACGCCTCTTTCGAGCCTCTTGATATTGGTCACGAAGAGATCGTCTCCGATTATTTGGACTTTATCACCAATCATTTCAGTCAATTTGGCAAAGCTCTGCCAGTCTTCTTCTGCAAATGGATCTTCCAAAGAGATTATTGGATATCTCTTTGTCAGATCTGAATAGTATTCTATTAGCTGGTCAGGAGTGAACTCCTTTCCATCGATATTGTATAGGCCCTTATCTTCATTGTAGAATTCGTTGGCTGCACTGTCGAGAGCGATCATCACTTCTTCCCCAGCCTTGTATCCCGCCGCGTCTATTGCATTGATGATGTACTTCAGCGCAGCTTCGTTGTTCTCAAAACTCGGAGCAAAACCGCCTTCATCACCTACTGCAGTTGAGTGCCCGCCATCCTTTAAGAGCTTCTTTAGATTATGGAAAATCTCTACTCCCGCTCTGAGGGCATCCTTGAAACGACTGAATCCTGCAGGAACTATCATGAACTCCTGTATATCAAGGTTGTTGTCGGCGTGTTTGCCGCCATTCACAATATTCATGAAAGGAATAGGAAGCGCTTTGGCATTGACGCCGCCAAGATACTTATAAAGCGGAGTATCTATGCTGTCGGCAGCGGCTCTGGCAACGGCCATTGATACTGCAAGTATCGCATTGGCCCCCAGCTTGTCCTTGTTTTCTGTTCCGTCAAGCTCAAGAAGAGCAGCATCCACGGTGATCTGGTCAAGTGCATTCATACCGACAATCTCTGGAGCTATCACTTCGTTAATATTCTCAACTGCCTTGAGGGTTCCCTTCCCGAGGAATCTTTTCTTATCCCCATCTCTGAGCTCAAGGGCCTCAAACTTGCCTGTTGACGCTCCCGAAGGGACGATTGCTCTTCCATGACCGCCGTCATCCAACCAGACTTCGGCTTCAACCGTAGGTGTTCCTCGTGAGTCCAGAACCTCTCTCGCTATTAGATCTACAATCTGAGCATACATTTTCCACCTCCACTAATCAGGTAAAACTACAGTACCTGTTTTCCCGCCAATTATAGCATCGAATAGATTGCCCTTGGTAAAGAAATCGATTACTCTGACTGGCAGGCCGTACCTTTGACAAATCGAAAAGGCTTCTATATCCATGATTTCAAATCTGCTCTTGATCGCCTCGGAAAATGTTGTTCTCTCAATTCTTCTGGCTTCTTCATTGGTTTTGGGGTCCTTATCATACACTCCGTCAACCTTTGTGCCTTTAATGAGAACGTCTGCTCCAATTTCCACCGCCCTTACTGCCGCGGCCGTGTCAGTTGTGAAGAACGGAAGGTATGTGCCCCCGCCAAATACAACAATCTTTCCCGTGCTAAGGGCATCTTCTATTGTATCGTACCTGTGCTCGATAAGAGACGGAATTCCTGCAACCGAAGAAATCGCAATCGCTTCAAACCCATTCATGCAGAGAGATTCCTTCAGGTAGAGTGAATTCATTATTGTGCCAAGAATCCCCAGTTCGTCGGCTCTCGAGCTTCTCATTTTGGAAAGCTCGCGACCCCTTATAATATTGCCTGCTCCGATAACTATCGCGAGCTGAATCCCCTTTTCAACTACAGGTCGGAGCTCTTCGATAAGAAATGCAGTTCTGTCTGAATCAAATCCTCTCGCACCTTCTCCGCTCAAGACCTCGCCGCTGAGTTTCAAGAGTACTCTCCTATACATAAGCACCTCCAATAAAAAAGGTGAGCACCGGGCTCACCTTCCTAACTCAGTTTTCTGACTCTCCGACTTGCCAGCGGACGAATCTGCTGACCTTGATGTTCTCTCCGGTCTTCGCAATAAGCTCAATAAGAAGATCATTTATCGTTTTCCCGCTTTCAAATACGTACTCCTGTTCGAGAAGACAGTTGTCTTTGTAGAAACTCTCGAGCTTGCTCTCAACAATTCTTTCAACAATATTGGCGGGCTTTCCGCTTTCTTTCATCTGCTCTGCATATATTTCCTTTTCTTTATCAATGACTTCTTGAGGCACGTGTTCTCGGGAGATGAATCTGGCTCCCATTGCTGCAAGCTGAAGAGAAATCTTATGCGCGAGTTCTTTGAATTCTTCCATTCTTGCCACAAAGTCTGTTACGCAGTTTAGCTCAAGTAGCACGCCGAGCTTGCCATTGTGATGAATATAAGAGTAAACGAGTCCCTCGGCCGTCTCTCTTCCCGAAACCTTATCTGCCTTGAGTATACCCTTCTTTCTCAGATAGTCCTTTGCCTGGTCGAAATCACCATCTGTTTCGACTAATGCTCTCTTGCAATCCATCATGCCTGCTTGAGTGGCATCACGGAGCTTTTTTACCATATCACTGGTAATATTTGCCATCTTTTAAGTCCTCCTCCACTAAAACTCCAAGGAAAATTATAACTCAGTTGAGCCGACATTAATTTCCGCGATGTTAAGTCATCTTCCGAGTTTCTTTCTGAACTCTTCTCGTACGCAGGGCGGAACCCATTTTGAAATATCTCCCCCGAACGCCGCAATCTCCCTCACCATGGACGAAGATATGAAGGAGTTTGTGGTCTCAGTCATGAGAAAGAGGGTTTCAAGTTCAGGAAGCATTGCTTTGTTCGCGTGGGCCATCTGAAGTTCTAACTCAAAGTCAGACACAGCCCTAAGACCACGAATGACTACCTTAACATCATTTTCTCTGGCAAAATCAACGAGTAGACCGCTGTGAGTTGTTATCGTAACGTTTCTTAGATGAGACACTCCCCTTCTAACCATCCCAATTCTTTCTTCATGATTGAAGAAGTGTCTCTTGTTAACGTTTTCCATAACCAGTACAACAACTTCGTCGAAGATTTCGCTACACCTTTCGACTAGATCTATGTGTCCATACGTTATGGGATCGAAAGAACCGGGATAAACGGCTTTCATCTTCAAATAGCGCCAAGTCACTCCGGTCATTTGGAGACAGGCGCCCCTCCTTTCATAGTCTGCTACTCAGGGTTCTCAGATATTTTATAGGGCCCCGGGGGAGTCTCGCTAATCTTGTCGCCGTAAATAAGAAGATTTTCAAGCGTCATGGAACCCAATTCCCTCATCATTGCGTTATATAATTTAAACCATACATACTTTACGGTGCAGTCGGGATCTTCAAGGCACTTGCCGTTCTGCTGAAGACAGGCATACGAGTTCATTGGTCGGTCGAGTTTGAGTATCACGTCTCTCAGAAGAATCTCATTGGCCGGTCTTGCCAAACAGTATCCTCCGTATCTGCCTCTTACTGCCTTTATTATTCCCGCCTGTCTCAACTCTCCGAAGATCTTCTCCAAGAAGTCTCTTGGGATCTCATTACCCTGAACGATCTCCACAAGCGAGAGCTTTTCCTTTCCTTCGCGCGCCGACTTCGCCATCTTATAAAGCGCTCTCAGTGCATAACTGCTCTTCAGCGTAAAACCCATTTCAAACCTCCTCTAAACTCTCTTCCCCGGAAGATAGAAGAGCGTTCACAAATTCCCTGCTGTCGAAAGGCTTCAAGTCGTCTTCTCTCTCTCCGACGCCTATGTATCTCACCGGTATTCCGAGTTCCTTGACGATTGCAAAGATTATTCCTCCCTTTGCCGTGCCATCGAGTTTAGTTAGCACAATTCCGGTAACGTCGACTGCCTCTTTGAACTTCTTTGCTTGCACCAGGCCATTCTGTCCAGTAGTAGCATCCAGAACAAGCAAAACTTCACTCGGAGCTCCGGGTGATGCCTTTCCGATCACTCTATGCACTTTCCTCAGTTCTTCCATCAGATTGCTTCGAGTATGCAATCTCCCCGCAGTGTCGATTATGACGATATCTTTCCCTTTGCTCACCGCATGACTTATCGCATCGAAAGCAACCGCAGCTGAGTCTGCTCCTTGACCCTGGCTGATGAAATCAACATTCGCCCTCTCACTCCAGATTCTCAGCTGTTCAACCGCAGCTGCTCTGAACGTATCACAAGCTGCAAGTACAACTTTGTTTCCTTTTCCGGAGTAAAGCTTCGAAAGCTTTCCTATTGTCGTGGTCTTTCCTGTTCCGTTTACACCTACCACAGAGACCACGTACGGTTTTGCCTGTGGAACTTCAAATGGTATGTCAAGAATTTCTATCAGCACTTCCTTCAGTACCTCTACGGGCTCTCTACCTTTCTCGGTTCTCTCTCTCAGAGCTTCAATTACCTCTTCGACAGTTTCGGAGCCCATATCTGATAGTATAAGAAGCTCCTCTATTTCTTCAATAGCATCTGCATCAAGCGTTTCGAGAGAGAGGAGCTTCTTCACTCTCTTGAAGAAACTTTCTCTTGTTTTCTTTAGGCTATCCTTTAATTCAGAAAAGATACCCATCATTCGTTCCCCAATATGCTAACTGGTTTATACACTGACAACTCTTTCCTTATTTCCTCGAGAAGAAGGTCGAATCCTTCTTGGATACTGACTTCTAGCGGTTTCTTTTCAGTTCTGGCTTTGACCTCAACAATGCCCTGTTGAAGTTTCTTTCCCAGAGTCACTCTAATGGGAATCCCAATAAGATCGGCATCCTTGAACTTCATTCCAGGAGAGATCTCTCTGTCGTCAAGGAGAACATCGTAGCCCTCCTTAATTAGAAGCCCATATATTTCCTCAGATTTCTTCAAGACATCAGGATCCTTAGCATTTACGGCAGTTATTATGATTTCAAATGGAGTGACAGACAGAGGCCAGATTATTCCGTTTTCATCGTGCAACTGTTCAACTACAGCACTTATTGTTCGCGAGACTCCCCACCCATAACAGCCCATGATATAATGAATACTATTACCCTGATCATCGGTAACATATCCGTTCATTTTCTCCGAATACTTGGTTCCAAGCTTGAAGATGTGTCCCACCTCTATGCCTTTCACGGACTTCATAGGGATTCCGCACTTAGGACACGGATCTCCCTCTGTCACCATTTTCAAATCATGCCAGGAGTCTATCTCGAAATCGCGGCCGGGAAGAACTCCATGGTAATGGTACCCTTCCTTCAGAGCCCCACAAACGGCATTCTTCAGTCCTTTAATTGTTTTGTCCGCGATTATTGTAATGTTCTTGTTAAGCCCTATTGGGCCTACAAATCCTATCGGTACACCCAGCAGGTCCATCACTTCCTGTGGCGTTGCCATTACTAGCGTTTGATCCTCAAGAGAAGCCCTAAGTTTCGACTCGTTGAACTCTTCGTTTCCGCGAATCAAAGCCATATAATAGCCCTTTCTACCTTTATATATAAGGGATTTGACGATTTCCTTTGGAGTTACACTAAGACACTCCGCCACTTCATCGACGGTTCTCGAGTTTGGAGTTGGCACCAGCTGCAGCTCTGAGATCATTCTCTCCTGAGATTCCTCTTCGAAAAGGTATTCGGCCTTTTCGTCGGAGGCCGCATAACCGCAGTCGCAATATAGCAGTGTCGATTCTCCGTAGTCCGCGAGAACGTTGAACTCGTGAGACTCGTTACCTCCAATTGCGCCTGAATCGGCTTCAACAACCAGAAATTCGAGTCCTATTCTCTCCAAGATCTTGCTATACGCTCCATAAAACTGTCTATATGTTTCGTCAAGAGAAGTCCATGAATCGTGAAAACTGTAGGCATCCTTCATCAGGAACTCTCTTGATCTCATGAGGCCGAATCTCGGGCGAATTTCATCTCTATACTTCATCGCGATTTGATAGAGTGAAACAGGGAGCTGCTTGTACGACTTGAGTTCATTTCTAAGCAAATGAGTGATGATTTCTTCGTGAGTTGGCCCTAGCGTGAAGAACCTCTCGTGCCTGTCCTGCATTCTCATCATTTCGGGGCCATAGTCGTCCCATCTGCCCGTCTCGTGCCATAATTCTGCCGGCTGTATGATTGGCATCAGAATCTCTTGAGAACCGATTGCGTTCATCTCTTGACGAACGATCTCTTCAATCTTCTTAAGAACCAGGAGACCAAGCGGAAGGAATGAATAGATACCGGCAGCAACTTTTCTGACAAATCCACCTCTGACAAGAAGTTTAATACTTACTAGGTCGGCATCGGCCGGAGCATCTCTTAATGTTGGAGCATAAAGCCGTGAAAACCTCATCAGATCTCTCCTCTCGAAATTCAGCTAATCAGGACTAATTCAGTGAGATTATAGCATAGTTCCTGCAAGCTGTTTGACGTTTTGATATAATAAAGTATATGACTTATAAGGAGGACGAGCATGAGTATTTCTGTACTTCAAGAAGAGCTCAGGGAATATGTTGAAAACGTAAAGAGAGCTGCTCGTTTCATTGAAAAGGAAGTTGAGCTGAAGCCAAAAGTTGCAGTGATTCTTGGCAGTGGGCTTGGAGATGTTTCTAATAGTCTTGAGAACGCAGTATCAATTCCTTACGATGAGATTCCCGGCTTCCCGTTGTCAACTGCTCCCGGTCATAAGGGCGAGCTAACTTTCGGGAATGCCCTCCACCACAATGTGATGCTTATGAATGGACGTTTTCATTTTTACGAAGGTTACTCCATGAAAACTGTGACTTTTCCAATAAGGATAATGCAAGAACTGGGTGTAGAAGTACTTCTGATCACCAATGCTTCGGGCGGTCTGAACCCTGATTTCGAGGTGGGGAGAGTCATGCTGATAAAAGACATCATCAACTTCATGGGCGACAATCCTCTTATAGGTCAAAATGTCGATGAATGGGGTCCACGCTTCCCGGACATGAGTGAGCCGATAGACAAAGATCTGTTGGACAAGGCGCTAATTTCTGCCAAAGAGCTTGGTATAGGTGTCTATGAAGGAGTTTATGTAGGTGTGGCAGGTCCGAATTTTGAGACTCCTGCGGAACTCAGAATGCTGAGACGATTCGGTGCGGATTCTGTCGGCATGTCGACCGTACCGGAAGTTATAGTAGCACGTCACGCAGGTATCAGGGTGCTCGGCCTTTCTGCGATATCGGACAGAGCCGTTCCGGACGATTTGAAGCCTCTTACAGCCGAGGAAGTCCTTGAAATGGCTAAGAGAGCAGAAAGCGATATAAGTAAGCTGATACTTAAGACTTTGGAAAAAATATAGGGAGAGACAATCTCTCTCCCCTGGTGGGTGCGGTAGGGATTGAACCTACGGCCTCTTCCTCGTCAAGGAAGCGCTCTTCCACTGAGCTACGCACCCGAACAAGATTGATTCTACCATCGTCTTAAGAGCGTTGTCAATACAATAAGTCGTGAAGTTGATTTGGATTACGAAATAATACGTACAGGTTAACGACATTTTGAATTTATAGGCTCCATAGATTATAATTGTGCTATCACACTCATCTCTATTTTGAAAGGGGGCAACATTAGTGAAAAAGATTTTGCTGGTAACACTTACTATGCTTTTCTTAGCGTTTACTGCGTTTGCAAGCGACCCAGAAACATTTGTTACCCTAACCATCAGCGAGCCAGAGACACTAGATCCCCTGCAGTCTTACGATACTGCAAGTGGTGAGGCAATTCAGAACCTCTATGACAACTTGATTCAGTACGATGGACAGTCCATGAGCGAGTTCCTCCCTATGATCTCCACAGAAGTACCATCGGTGGAAAATGGACTTCTCTCTGCGGATGGAAGAGTCTATACTTTTCCGATAAGGGAAGGTGTCAAGTTCCATACCGGAAACACACTTACTCCGGAAGATGTTGAGTACTCCTTCGAAAGATACATCCTTGGAGATCCATCGGGTGGGCCTCACTGGATGATTATCGAAGCTTTTACCGGCGCCAATTTCGCAAGCATTGAAGACTTGTTCGAAGATTACGCTGGGATGCCCTATTCGGAGGCTGTGGATGTTGACAGGAACCCGACGTCTGAAGAAGCTAGGGCAAAGCTGATCTCTTTCTATGAGGAAGTCGTAGATCCTCTAGTGGAGGTTGTAGACAATACTGTGGTCTTCACTCTTGAAAGCGCATTTGCTCCATTCATGAACATCATCTCGCACTTCGGCTCTTGGTCCGCTATTGTAGATTCGAAAACAGTCAAGGAACTCGGTGGCTGGGACGGAAATGCAGATGGCTGGTGGAAATGGCATGATCTTGAGGTTGAGGAATGTGTATTGCATAACTTCGATGCGGGATCAGGTCCATTCAAGCTTGTTGAATGGGACAGGGCACAGCAGAAGGTAATACTTGAAAGATTTGACGATTACTGGGCAGGCCCCGCAAAGCTGAAGACAGTCGTTATTTGGGGTGTTGATGAATTCTCCACAAGGAAGGCAATCTTTGAAGCCGGTGACGCAGACATTGTGTATTTTCCTGCACAGTATCTTGATCAAGCCAGAGCACTTGAGGCTCAGGGCAAAGCGATAGTCACTCTAGGTTATCCTCAGGCAACCATTACTTCGCTCCACTTCAACTGGCTTGTGGTTGAAGGCAGCGAATATGTTGGCAGTGGGAAGCTTGATGGGAAAGGCATTCCGAGAGATTTCTTCTCCGATATTCATGTGAGAAGGGCCTTCACACATGCCTTCGATGCGGTTACATTTATCGAAGAAGTAGCAATGGGTCAGGGAAGACTTGTTCCCACAGACCTCCCCGAAGGATTCCTCGGTTTCGATGAGACCCTACCCCTTACCGAATTCAATCTAGCGAAGGCAGCTGCAGAATTCAAGCTTGCCTGGGGCGGAGAAGTCTGGGAAAAAGGCTTCACGATGCAGCTGATGTACAACACTGGTAATGAAGCCAGGCAGACTGCTTGTGAAATGCTTGCCTACTTCGTAAACTCGCTGAATCCGAAGTTCAAAATAACGACACTAGGCGTTCAGTGGCCGACGTACCTCAGCACTTATCAGAATGGATTGCTTCCTGCATTTGTAATAGGTTGGCAGGCGGATTATCCCGATCCCCATAACTTCATTGCTACCTACTACGCAAGCAATGGCGTTTATGGCAAACCTCAGGGAGAGCTTTATCAGGAATGGGCAAGAGAAAATGTTGATGAGATGATCAGTGCTGCAATCAAGTCAACTGACCTTAATGAACGAGAGGAACTCTACAAAGAAATCCAGAGAAGAGTCATTGACGCAGTTGTTGGATTGCCTATTTATCAGCCTACAGGTATCAACGTAAGAGCACCATGGGTTGAGGGTTGGTATCCGATGCCCGTCAGATCCAATTACTACTACTATCATCTTTCCAAGAGCAACTAAATGAACAGTTAGCTTTTGAGAGCCGGGAGTTTGTCGCCCGGCTCTTTTTTTGAGAAGAAATTTGGACTATAATTGGAAATGCAATCTCTTTTGGTAAGAGGGGTGATACTCAGGTGACTGCTTACATAATCAGACGGCTCCTACTTATGCCGCTTATACTGATAGGCGTGACTTTGTTAATTTTCTCAATGATCTGGGCGCTGGGACCTGACAGACTTCTAGCTTCGTACATAAAGAGTCCTGAAGCACTTAAGACTCCGGATGCAGCGGAGAGACTCATCAGAAAGTATGGTTTGGATGAACCGATGCCTGTCCAGTATATCAAATGGCTTGGTAACATTCTGCAGGGCGATTTCGGTTATTCAATGGTGGGTAAGAAGGGCGTACTTCCAGCCATGCTTGAGCGTTTCCCGCATACTTTGGAGTTGACTATTTATGCGATTATTCCAGTAATATTGGTGGCAATATGGTTGGGAGTGATCTCTGCGGTTCATCAAAACAAGTTCATTGACCAGTTCATTAGGGTAGTTGCTCTAATAGGTTGGTCACTTCCCGATTTTGTCTTTGGACTCTTGTTGCTTATGCTTTTTTACTCAGTTCTGGGGTGGTTCCCGCCAGGAATGGCCAGCACTCAGTTTGATCTTGTGATGCGAGGCGCGGATTGGAAGACAATTACTTCAATGACTACGTTTGACGCGTTGTTGAATGGAAGATTCGATATATTTGTTGATGCGTTGCGTCACATCTTTCTCCCTGTGCTGACTCTAGCGTATTTGTGGTGGGCGTATCTTCTAAGAATTACGAGATCAAGTATGCTCGAAGTTCTCAGAAAAGACTACATAAGGACCGCAAGAGCAAAGGGAGTATCTGAAAAAGTGGTAATCAAGAAGCACGCAAGGAAGAATGCGTTAATTCCTGTCATAACAGTTTCCGGGGCGTCGATAATAGGGCTTCTTGGCGGTACTGTATTCGTTGAAACAATCTTCTCACGAGTCGGAATGGGTAGGTTCCTTGCCGATGCTGCAAGCCTTTTGGATTACTGGTCAATAATTGGCGGAGCTCTGTTCTTCTCATTTATTATGGTTGTTGGCAATCTGGTTGTTGATATCTCTTACGCCCTTGTTGACCCGAGAATAAGGCTAGAGTGAGGGGGAAGCTATTGATGCCTGCAAAGAGAAAGAGTGAATTCAGAAAGATAATGAAGAAATATTGGACAAACGGAACGGCAGTTCTTGGTACTTGTCTGCTGATCTTCTTCATAATCATAGCGATCTTTGCCCCTCAGATTGCTGGTGTTAATGAAATGGGTGACAATTACCAGATTCCAAGAGTTTCGTGGTCGTCGAAACCGATAGCTCCTTCAGCCGAACACCCGTTTGGGGTTATCGGTGGAAGAGATGTTTTCTATGGTGTTGTCTGGGGAACTAGAACTGCATTTAGACTGGGTCTAATCATAACAGGCTTTGCATCTTTGATTGGAGTCATTGTGGGATCTATAGCCGCATACTTTGGTGGTTGGGTCGATGAAATCCTCATGAGGATAACGGATATATTCTTGTCGATTCCCTTCCTGGTTGCTGCAATGGTTATGACAACGATTCTGGGCAAGGGTCTAGACAAAGTTATAATTGCTTTGATAATCTTCGGTTGGATGAGCACAGCGCGTCTTATTAGGGGAAATATCCTTCAAGCGAGAGAAGAGCAATATGTGCTCGCAGCAAAAGCTCTTGGACAGAAGGATTGGAAGATTATTATCAAGCATATCCTTCCAAACACGATCTTTCCGGTTGTCGTTCAGATGTCAATGAGAATAGGTTCTTATGTTATTACTGCAGCAGGATTGAGCTTCCTAGGGGTTGGGGCAGAACCGGGTTATGCCGACTGGGGAACGATACTTTCCTATTCAAGGAACTGGATGACGATGCTTGACCAGTCATGGTTTGCAATTGTCTTCCCCGGTACTGCCATGGTGCTCTTCGTTCTTGCATGGAACCTTGTCGGAGATGCGCTTAGGGATATCTTCGACCCGAGAATGAGAAGCTAAGGAGGTTTGAGTCATGGATGAGAAGAAAGCACTGTTGCAGGTTGAAGATTTGAGAACCTATTTTCACACAGAGGATGGAATCGTGAAAGCCGTCGATGGAGTGACGTTCGAGGTCTTTCCCGGAGAGACGCTTGGAATCGTCGGTGAATCTGGCTGCGGAAAGAGTGTCACCTCTCTTTCGATAATGAGACTTCTTGACGAGAAGGGGGAAATTGCAGGCGGTAAGATAATCTTCGACGACCAAGATGTAATGGCGATTCCGGAATCCAAGATGATGAAGATCAGGGGAAACGATATGGCTATGATTTTTCAGGAACCCATGACGGCTCTGAATCCGGTTTTCACGATAGGATTCCAGATAATGGAAGCTATCTTGCTTCATCAGGATGTTGACGAAAAGAAGGCCCGGAAAATGGCAATAGATATGCTTAAGAAGGTTGGAATTCCCGAACCTGAAAAGCGGATCGATGAATATCCCCACGAACTCTCTGGAGGGATGCGCCAAAGAGCTATGATAGCGATGTCTCTATCCTGTAATCCCAAACTGCTTTTCGCAGATGAGCCCACGACTGCTCTTGACGTGACTATTCAGGCGCAGATACTTGAGCTCATGAAGTCTCTTCAGGATCAGTATGGTATGGCTCTAGTAATGATTACTCATGACCTGGGAGTCATTGCCGAGATGGCCCAGAGAGTCGTAGTGATGTACGCCGGAAAGGTTGTTGAATATGCCGACGTTCATACCCTATTCAAAAATCCAAGGCATCCATACACCTGGGGGCTAATGAATGCGATTCCCAAGCTGGATGAAGATAAAGAGGTTCTCTATAACATTCCCGGTGTCGTTCCTGACCCTCTTGATTTCCCGGACGGATGCAGGTTCAATACGAGATGCCCTCTCGCTACCGATAAGTGCCGAAAGGAAGAGCCGCCACTGGTAGAGGTAGAAAACGAACACACTGCTGCCTGCTGGCATATCGATAAGCTCATTGAAACTATCAAGGTATCTAGGGCAGGTGAGACTGCATGAGTAAATCCAGCGAAAGCAAACTGCTTCTCAGATCAGACAGACTAATAAAATATTTTCCAGTAAAAGCAGGAGTCTTCAGAAGAGTTGTTGATCAGGTGAAGGCCGTGGATGACGTCAGTTTCAATGTATATGAGAAGGAGACACTTGGGCTAGTCGGAGAGTCAGGTTGTGGAAAGACAACTGCCGGGATGACTGTTCTAAGATTATATGAGCCGACCTCGGGAAGAATAATCGTTGGAGACGAAGATACGACGCATTTCTTCATGCCGGCTTTGAAGGCAAGAAAGTACCTGAAAAGTACGTATATTGATAAATTCGTCGATTTGAAAGCAAAGGCAGGGACGGTTGAGGGTGCCCTTAGCTCTATTGAAGATGAGTTCGATAAGAGTATGGCTGAGAAGTATTTCAAAGAGTTCAATGAAGACAGGAGTGAGTTCATCAAGAGTCTTCTGGGAAATAGAGAAGAGAAGAGGAAGGCTTTTAGAAGAGATGCTCAGATTATCTTCCAGGATCCCTTTTCTTCGCTTAATCCAAGAATGAGGGTTAAGAACATAATCGGCGAGGGAGCAAGAATTCATGGTCTTGCAACCGGCCGTGACGTTCTGGACAAAGTCGCCGATATTATGACAAAAGTCGGTCTGTCAAAGGATCATATGTCGAGGTTCCCTCATGAGTTCAGCGGCGGGCAGCGACAGAGGATAGGAGTTGCCAGGGCGCTAATTCTGAATCCAAGGCTTATTGTATGCGACGAGGCCGTCTCCGCGCTTGACGTTTCGATTCAAGCCCAGATTCTAAATCTTCTAAGTGATCTTCAAAAGGAGTTCGGACTTACATACCTGTTTATTGCACACGATCTTGGAGTCGTGAAGCATGTAAGCAAGCGCGTTGCCGTTATGTACCTCGGAAAGATAGGCGAGCTATCAGACAAGAAGAAATTATTCGATAACCCTCTCCATCCGTACACGGTCTCTTTGATGTCTGCAATTCCCGAGGCTAACCCTGAAAAGAAGAAACAAAGAATACTTCTCGAAGGGGACGTTCCCAGCCCAATAAATCCACCCTCTGGCTGTAGATTTCATCCGAGATGTCCGATAGCGAAGGACGTTTGCTCAAAGGAAGAACCCAAGCTTCAGGACGTAGGTGGAGGGCATTTCGTGTCCTGTTTCTTCCCTGGAGAACTGAAGAGAGGTTTATGATCTATACCATTCCGCCGATGCCGTTGATGATTATCTGGATATCGGCGGGATGTTTCTTCTGAATCTTTTCTAGGAACCCATAGCTTCCATCTATAGGCATCTTCACCACTAATTTCATTCTATAAGAATTCTTCAGCTTGGAGAGAAGAGGAGCGAGGGGTCCGAAGACTTCTAGAGAACTGACTCCTGACTCTTGTATCTCTTTTAAAACCCATTCTGCCAGTTCTCCGCTTTCATCCTCTGAATTTCCATAACAGACAATCTCGGCGATTCTACTGAATGGCGGGTTGTTCAGTTTCTTTCGAAGTGTGATTTCGCCTTCATAGAAGGACTCGAAGTCTCTTTCACAGGCTGCTCTCATAATTCTGTTGTTTGGATTGAAAGTTTGAATGAACGCTTTTCCTACACTTGCCCGGCCTGAGCGCCCACTAACCTGCGCGATATGCTGAAAGGCGGTCTCTGAACTGTCATAACTGGGGAAGCTCATCAGCCTGTCCGCATCGACGATAAGAACCATCTCAACATCCGGAAAGTCAAGACCCTTCGTAATCATCTTCGTTCCAACAATTACCTGGCAGTTTTTTCTGGAGATCTCAAGCAAGGCCTTTTCATACGCAATCGGGTTGTCGATCGTCTCTCTATCCATCCTCATGATTTTCGTGGACGGAAAGAACTTTTGAAGATCGTGTTCCACTCTCTCCGTTCCAAAGCCCCTTGCAGAGAGAGTCATAGATCCGCATTCTGGGCAGACTTTTGGGATCGCGCTCCTGTGACCGCAGTAATGGCACTTAAGCAAATTATCGTTTCTGTGAAAAGTCATGGATACCGAGCAGTGAGGACAGGTGATAGTCTTTCCACATGTGTAGCAAACGACGTAATTCGAATAACCTTTCCTATGCACAAAAACGAATACCTGTTTTCCTTCCGAGACAGTCCGCTTTATCTCTTCAAGTGCTTGTTTGCTTATTATGGGATTTTTCTCATCTCTCATGTCGATTACTCTAATCGTTGGGAATGAGCCGACAGGTCTTTCGGTAAGAGATAATAAGGAAATCTTGCCTGATTCGGTAAGATGATAGTGATCAACTCTTGGAGTCGCAGATCCTAGAATCACAGGTATGTTCCCCAGTTCTGCTTTGCGGATTGCAACCTGAACCCCGTCGTAGAAAGGCACACTCTGCTGATAGAAACTCGAGTCATGCTCCTCGTCTACGATTATTAGACCTGTATTCTTCATTGGTACCCAAAGCGAGCTCCTCGTACCAACCAGGATGTCTACATTCCCTTCAACTGAATCGAGCCAGATCATCTGGCGCTGTACTCGGGTCATGTAACTGTGGTACTGTCTAACATCTCTTCCCGGAAAGGCTCCCCTGATCCTTGCGAGGAGTTGCGGAGTCAACGACACTTCGGGGACAAGATACAGTATTTGCCGGCCTCTATTTAGCCAGTATTCCATAACCTTGAAGTAAACCTCTGTCTTTCCGGTGCCTGTCAACCCGTGGAGAAGAAAGGACTTTGAGTCGCTTTCCATTATCTCTCTGTATACCTCTTTCTGGCTGACACTTAGCTCATCGACGGCAGGAATTACCCAGTGGGAGTCGTCTTCCTCAATTTCCTCTACCAAAAGAATTCCTTTTGAGATCAACGTATCGATCGGACTTCGACTTCTGAGCTTGAGTTTCTTTTCCAGCTCGGTTATCTCTTCCGATTCAACTGAAAGCAGATAATCAACTATGATCTGCCATAGCGGCGTGAGCTCCTCTTCTAGAATCCCTGCCTTCTTTGCAAGCGACACTCGCTTTGTCTTTCGCTTCTTCGGAGTCTTCCGGTCAAAGCTATGCATGATCTTCACTTTTCTGGAGGCGAGAAGTTTTTTGAGATAGTCTTCGCCAAACTTCGTGATGAATTTATCCTTTTGAGTAGGTGGAAATCCAAGCTCGTCTGAAAAGGCAACAACGTAATCATCGATTGAAAGCAGCTTGCCCGGCGGAAAGAACAAATCGAATACTTTGCCTGGGGGTGCCAAATACTCTCTCATAACAAACTTTGCGAGTTCGAGATCCACTTGTGAAAGAAAGGAACGATCATCGACTTTCTTGTTCACACTCTTGATCTTGAAGGGTCCTCTTTTTTCTTCCAGCGATACTACATAACCTATGGCATTTCGCCCGGCGAAATTCACTTCGACCCTCTCACCAGGCTTTACAGGTTCATCAGTTTCGTAAGTGTATGTATCGTATAGAGGCGAATTTGAGATCGCGACCCGGATTAGCATTGGCTACCGCTCCTGTCTGTAGTAAATAATTTGTGATAATAGATCAGAGCCTCTTGCTCTGCTTTCGGGATACTTGTAGAGACTTGAGTAAAATCTTACGGCTGTGAAATCCCTCTTCAGCTGTGCCTCAAGCAAGTCAACATCTATCTTCATTTCATCTTTGAGAGATTTGTCTACTACTTTTCTCCATAAAGAAGCCGTGGTTATGAATGGGATATTCGTTGAGTGCTTGATGTTCGAAAGATGAGTTCTTCCCTTTTCATTGAAGCCCAGTATCCGAATGTATTGAGGGCCGAGTTCGTTGCTTCTTCTTATTAGGTCATCGGTGAACTTGAAGATGGGATAGTACATAAGCCGTCTGATTCTAGATAAGGTGAACCGCTTCGATTTGACGCAGTGCAGAAACCCTTCAAGACTACCTTCTATGGAACATTCTTGAAATCTCGCGTCTAGACCTTCGACGAACCCATAATATCGGCAATAATCCTCTCTTGATAAGAGCCTGAAGAAGGAAATGAGAAAGGACTCAACATCTTCTTTGAAGACGGGACCTCTTCCGCACCTGATTTCCCGAAGGATTATATCAAGGGATTCCTTTGGCATTGTTTGAGAAGCGCTCTCGATATTGCCATTTTGAATCAGCCTTCTGATTGCCGTTGCGGAAGAAAATTCTCCACGATGCTCTTCATCAGTATAAGAAGCGCCGACTCTTCTCATTGAGTGGGGAATCATCTTGCTCTTTATCTCTTGAATCGCTCTCAAGTATTCCACACCCAGGATGTTGTTGGATGAACCTATCTCTTCAATTCGGTGTGAAAGAGCCGCATTTTCAGTATGTATGAAGTCTCTCAGAGCATACTTTCTGGCATTAGGAAATGAATGACCTGTCTTAAGATGTTTCTTCAAAAGATCCTGATAGTGTTCCGGTTCTTTGATCAGAACTTTGGACACGGCCTTCATGAGGTCTATATCGTCTGTCTCACTCCCGAAAACGACATCTGTTACTCCCACATGGTCAAGCGTCCATATTGATCCCGTTGCGAACCCTCCGGCGTCCTGCAAGGAGTACACTACCGGCAATTCGAGAACCAGGTCGACACCTTGCTCTAGAGCTGCTTTTGCCCTTGCAAACTTCTCGACAATTGCAGGCTCTCCTCGCTGAACAAAATTGCCGCTCATCACCGCAACGGTGACATCCGGCTTCACAATCTCTTTCGAATGTGAAAGATGATAAAAATGGCCATTATGAAAGGGATTGTATTCCACAACGAGACCAAGCACCTTCATTTACGGACCTCCAATTTGAAGAACATATCGCGTTGCTATTCTTATTATCGATAACACAACCCGCTACTTTGGAGCCATCATCACAAGCTCAAGCCAGGTATCTTCGGTGGAAAAGGGCGTCTTTGGATCAGATCATAATCAATTTAGAGGTGAAAAGGTAGAGGTCCGAAGATCAAGATTAAACGTAACGCCAGGTCAGGCTGAACTTGATCAAACATCTTGCCCCTGCTTTTTTCCTCTCGAGTGTATATTCACTACCTATTCTGCTATTGATTCAGTCATGTCAAAAGGCCGGTCAACCGCCCTTCGAAAGAGCCGCTACACGCTGTATTTAACCGTCCTTCGATAAGAGTCGCTCAACGCTTGAGAGAACAAGCTGCTCGCTGAAGACCACGCTGTCCGTCACAGGTCGCCGTTCTCTGAGAAGACCGGTTAGAAATATCCCGTCGGCGATGAAGCCATCGGCGCCCCTCTCGAGAGCTCATCATTACCCGCATCATCTCTTTGATGCCAAATCATTTTGTTCCCTAGTTCCAGAATCAGTCATCACTATCAAATAGACCTGACTATGCGAATATCTACACTCTTGTTCTTTAGCCCCCCGCTTGAGGGGCTTATCATTCAACACATCATCTTCTTTGGAGTTCGATCATTTCGCTTCTTACTTCCAGAATTGTCATCATTAGCAAATGAACCTGGCTATATGCTCTTGATCCACAATCCCAATTTGAGCGGGGCGGGTGTTTGCAACCTGAAGATCCGCTTATCAAAATACGCTGCACGCTGAGCGCTGTGAAAAGCCAAGAAGCAAAAGCAGGGACCGGCGGGGTCCTGACGTCTGTCCCGTTTTTCGCTATCTATCTTCATAGACCAACACCCTCCGCCACTGCGTGGCCCTCCTCCCTCAAGGGAGGACTTAAGATCAGGATCATCAAGAGCCATACACAGCATACCTTGTTAAGGGAGAAGGAGTATCATATTATTCCTCACTAACTCCCTAACTAAAGATAATAATGAGTCTCTCGAAAGAGAACTCAAAAGCAAGGTCGTTCTGAGAACCTCACATGTCGTCATGCTCAAGAGATCAGTCCTTGGTCCTTCGTCAAGACCATGAAACGTCCTTCGAAGAACGGTTCTTCGTTCCGACACCAAGCGTCCAGGTTCTTCGTAAAACTGAGGTCAGAGGACAGAGATGAGAGGTTGGAAGAGCGATAAGATCTTGACTCTCTAACCTCTAACCTCACCCCACTCCCACGATCTCTCCATACAACGGTCCCGCGGATACTCTATCTACTTTGATCTTAACAGATTTGCCGATCAGTTCGGGTTGTGCTTCGTAGATGACGATTTTATTGTTCATTGTTCTTCCGTAGATCTTGCCGTTTCCTTTGATCTTGCCTTCGCCGATTACATCTATAACTTTGTCAAGATACTTCTCATTTTCTTCCCTGTTGATGTGTTTTTGCAAAGCGAGAAGATCATTGAGCCTTCTAGTCTTCACTTCTTGTGGAACATCATCGGCCATCTTTCTTGCAGATAACGTGCCTTCTCTGGGTGAATACATTGCCAGGTTGATTCGTTCAAATCTGATTTCCTTTACAAGCGAAACCGTTTCTACGTACTCCTCTTCTGTCTCCCCGGGAAAGCCGATGATAATATCAGTGCTCAAGGTTGCATCAGGAATTCTTGTTTTGACACGCTCGATGAGATCTAGATAGTACTCTCTCGAATAGCCCCTGTTCATTGCTTTCAAGATTCGATCACTTCCCGACTGAACGGGCAAGTGGATGGAGCGAGATATCTTTTCGGATGAAGCTATAACATCTATCAGTTCGTCACTGAAGTCCCTCGGATAGGAGGTTAGGAACCAGATTCTCTCAATCCCTTCTATTCTTGAAGTCTTTCTAATAAGATTTGCAAGGGACGATCCATCATCCAGATCCTTGCCATAAGAGTCGACATTCTGTCCCAAATAGGTAATCTCTCTATAACCCCTTCCAGCAAGTTCTCTTGCCTCGGATAGGATGTCTTCCATTTCCCTGCTCTTCTCTCTACCTCTTGTATATGGCACAATACAGTAAGAACAGAATTTGTCGCAGCCAAAGATAATTGTGATCCAGGCGTGGTGCGAGCTAGTCCTAATTCTAGGAGTATCCGAATCGAGTTCATCAATGAAGTCGCCCATCTCTATGAATCTCTCGCCCGACTCCGCTCTTCCGAGCAATTCATCTACTTTCGTAATCGAGCGTGTCCCAAACACGAAGTCGACCTCTTTGTGAGTAAGCAGTTCGGTGGCGTTCTTCTCGGCTACACATCCGCAGACACCTACCAGAAGTCTCCCGTTCTTCTTCTTAAGCGCCTTCAGTTGGCCTAGTTTGCCGTACAGCTTGTCCTCAGATTTGCCTCTTACGGCGCATGTGTTTACGATGATTGCGTCTGCTTCTTCCTCATTGCCTGCAATCTTGTGACCGGCGGCAGAGAGAATACCCATCATAGCTTCTGTATCGTTCATATTCATCTGGCAACCGAATGTCCTGAATGCTACTTTCAAGTGATCACTCCTAATCCGATATCATTGATCAGCTAAATTGTACCGCATTAAGTTAGGACGAGAAACCCCGGTATGTTACCATTCTAATGTGTCTCTTTGTACGAAAATGCAAGCGAAAAGTCTCTGGATAGAGACTATCGGCTAAGAGCAACATCTGAATTCAGGCAACGCTACTGGAGGTGCGAAGTGTTTTCGGAAGCTTTTAGGATAGCAAGTCAGTTCACAAGACCGGTCGTAGTTCTTACGAGAAGCGGTGCGGGCAAGGTGTCCGCAACTTGCGGGACCTTCATGATACTTAATCGAGAAGGCTGGATAATTACAGTTGCTCACCTGTGGCAATCGTATTTCTTATACAAACAGCAGCAGACGAAAAAGGAAAACGATCCGGAGAAGAAGATTGAAAATCATTCGTTTTGGTGGGGTGGAGATGGAAAGAGCCTGAAGGATATAAAGCCATTCCCAGAGTCCGATCTAGTTGTTGGTAGACTTGACCCATTCGACCCCTCTGAGATCATGGAGTATCCCGTTTTCGTGACACCTGAGGAAATGAGTATTGGAACTAGCTTGTGCAGGGTCGGTTATCCCTTTTCGAGAATAAGAGCCTCCTTCGACAAAAAGAACTCCAGATTTTTGATGGACAGCAAGAGCTTGCCTTCGCTCTATCCAATTGAGGGAATATACACAAGAACTGTAGTGGCTCCTGCACTCAAAGAGGCAAAGAAGATTGCGAAATTCGTTGAGACCTCTTCGCCAGGTCTTCTTGGCCAGAGCGGCGGGCCGATAGTGGACATGAAAGGGAAGGTCTGGGCAATCCAGAGCAGGACGGTTCATTTGCCGCTGGGCTTCAGCCCGAAACTCAGAAGAGGCGGAAAGGAAATTGAAGAGAACCAGTTTCTCAACGCTGGTTGGGGAGTTCACATAGAAGAAATCATTGAAGCCCTGCGCTACACTAATAAACTGAAATAACCGTTGATATTCTAAGGTACCCCGCTTTGTTGAATAAGATGACAACATGGTAAAATATCTTAATAGCAGGTATTCTGAAATTACATATTTCCTTCAAGGAGTAGATTTCTGTGAAGAAGACTTCATCAGTTGTATTGGCTATTGTGCTTGTTTTTGCGGTTCTTTCAACTCAAGGTTGCTTTCTTTTTCGAAACGTAACTCTGTCAATAGAGAATTCAGAGCTGTCAATTGGAATCGGTGAGTCGGAGCAGATACGAATCAAAGTAAAACCAGAGGATGCTACCTTGAAGTTTTCTTCCAACAACGAATCGGTAGCGACAGTCACAACTTCTGGTATGGTAATCGGTGTCTCTGCCGGAGAGGCAGAGATTACAATTGAGGCGACCAAAGACAAATACAAGAGCGCTTTGAAGAAAGTCAGCGTTCAAGTTGTGGGAGAAGAATCATTTTCCGTAACGTTTTCAGTGAGTGATTCATCTGGAGCCCTTCAAGGAGCAAACGTCACTTTCAATAGTGAGACAAAGACCACAGACGCGAGTGGCAAAGCAGTGTTTGCTGGTGTGTTGGCGGGGAACAAGGATTACATTGTGAACAAGGCAGGCTACAACGAAGCTATTGGAAGCGTTAACGTGGATGAGGACAAAACTGTAGAAGTAACTCTTGAAAGGAAGGCTTACATTATCACTGCGACAGCAGGACCGGGAGGAAGCATAGATCCTTCCGGAGAGGTGGAAGTCGATCATGGAGACAGTATTAATTTCAGTGTAATTGCCGATGATGGTTATGCTATAGAAGATGTAGTTTCTGACGGAGTATCAATCGGGCAAGTCGACAATTACACTTACACCAAAGTTACATCAGATCACACAATCCACGCAACTTTCAAGCTCAAGACCTATACACTGACGACAAACGTAGTAGGCCAGGGAACTGTAACGAAGAATCCGAACAAAACTGCATACGATTATGGAGAGGAAGTACAGCTTACCGCTACCCCGGATGAGGGCTGGAACTTCGCCGGCTGGAGCGGAGACCTTAGTGGTTCTGCAAATCCCGCAAACATAGCAATGGATTCAAATAAGACAGTAACAGCGACCTTCACAATAAAGAAGTACACGATAGCCGCATCGGCCAATCCTCCGGCCGGTGGAGCAATAACTGGAGCCGGGAGCTACAATCACGGAGATGCTGTTAACCTTGTGGCCACTGCAAACGAAGGCTATGAATTCATAAACTGGACAGAGAATGGAGTGCAGGTAAGCGCGAACGCCGCTTACTCGTTCACGGCGACCGCGAACAGGACACTCGTAGCCAACTTCAGATTGAAGACCTACACGATCACCGCGACGGCTGGAGCGGGAGGCAATATAAACCCCGCAGGGAATGTGAATGTTACCCACGGTTCGAGTCAATCATTCGCAATAATTCCCAATGCCAGTTATGACATAGGAGATGTCGAAGTAGACGGAGTTTCCGTTGGAGCTGTATCCAGCTACACATTCAACAACGTGACCGCCAATCATACTATTCACGCTACATTCCGACTTAAGACTTACACAATAGCTGTATCGGCCAATCCTCCTGCCGGTGGAACGGTAACTGGAGCCGTGAGCTACAACCACGGAGACACTGTGGACCTTGTGGCCACTCCAAACGAAGGCTATGAGTTCGTCAACTGGACAGAGAATGGAGAGCAGGTAAGCACGAATGCCGCTTACTCATTCGTGGCTACCGCGAACAGAACGCTCGTGGCCAACTTCAGACTGAAGACCTACACAATCACCGCGACGGATGGAGCGGGAGGAAACATAGATCCCTCTGGTGATGTCTCAGTAAATCATGGAGATGATCAGGAGTTTGCTATAACTCCCGATGAGGGCTACAACGTTGAAGACGTACTGATCGATGGGGAGTCTGTTGGACCGAGGACATCGTATACTTTCACTGAAGTCGCTGCTGACCACACGATCCACGCCAGCTTCTCACTTCTGCCTCCTCCAACATATACAGTGACCTTCAACGTGAGCGATAACCAGGGAGCAGTTCAGGGCGCGAGCGTAACATTCTACGGTGAGACAAAGGCCACGGACGCGCAGGGAAAGGCGGTGTTTACTGGAGTGCTGGCTGGCAACAGAGCATATACGGTGAGCAAGATAGGATACAACAACGCGACTGGCAACGTCAATGTCGATGGCGATGAGACAGTCGGTGTGATACTCACAAAGAAGACCTACACGATCACCGCGACAGCGGGGGCTGGAGGTAGTATAAATCCCGCAGGGAATGTGCAGGTAGAACATGGATCGAACAGATTGTTCAACATAACCCCGAATACTGGATACGAGATAGAAGACGTAAAGGTAGATGGAGTCTCTATTGGGGCCGTTTCCACATACAACTTCAAAAACGTCACGACTAACCACACCATTCACGCTACATTCCGACTTAAGAGTTACACAATAACCGTTTCGGCAAATCCTCCGGCCGGTGGAAATGTGAGCGGCGGAGGAAACTACACTCACGGAGATACTGTAAACCTTTTGGCCACTCCAAACGAAGGCTACGAATTTGTCAACTGGACAGAGAACGGGGTGCAGGTGAGCGCGAATGCCGCTTACTCGTTCACAGCGACTGCGAACAGGACACTCGTAGCCAACTTCAGACTGAAGACCTACACGATCACCGCGACGGCGGGAGCTGGAGGCAATATAAACCCCGCAGGGAATGTGCAGGTAGAACATGGATCGAATAGATTGTTCAACATAACCCCGAATACCGGATACGAGATAGAAGACGTAAAGGTAGATGGAGTTTCCGTTGGAGCCGTCTCCACATACAACTTCACAAACGTGACGGCCAATCATACTATAGCTGCCACTTTCAATCTCAAGACCTATACATTGACGACAAACGTAGTTGGTCAGGGGACGGTAACCAGAAACCCGGACAAATCCAAGTACAATCACGGTGAGGTTGTTCAATTAACTGCTAATCCTTCTGCCGGCTGGGCTTTCGACAGCTGGAGCGGAGATCTGAGCGGCTCTGCAAATCCGGCCAATCTGACTATGAACGGAAACAAAACGGTGACTGCCAATTTCGTCAGAGTATATACGGTAACTTTCAATGTGAGCGATAACCAGGGAGCAGTTCAGGGTGCTAACGTCGCCTTCAACGGAGAGAACAAGAGCACCGACGCGCAGGGAAAGGCCGTCTTCACAAACGTTCAGTCCGGATCAAGATCATACACGATAAGCAAGACGGGATATAACAACGATACGGGGAACGTCAATGTCGATGGCGATGAGACAGTAGACGTGATACTCACAAAAAAGACCTATACAATAAACGTTTCGGCCAATCCTGCGGCTGGCGGAACTGCTGCCGGTGGAGGGATCTACACCCATGGAGATACTGTCAATCTTTCAGCTACCCCCAAAGAGGGATACAGGTTCGTCAACTGGACAGAGAATGGAGCGCAGGTAAGTACTAACGCCAGTTATTCATTTACGGCTACAAAGAACAGAACGCTAGTTGCGAACTTCACGACTATAAGTAAAGGAACGATCCAGATAAACAACACCACGATGGATGGTTTTGAGTATATAGACATATACGCCGAAGGTTTCGAATTCGGTGTTGCGGCGATCGAATACGTTTTGAGTTTTGATCCAGCAAAGCTGAATGTAATAGCCATGTCTAACGATGCCGGTCTTGGATGGTCGCTTGCGAACATGATAAGAAACACCGGTGGAATAATCCATTTCATCGCAGGAGGTCAACCCGTGAACCTCGCGGCAAGGACTAAGATAGCAACTATTGCAGTACTTGAGATCTCATCTGGAAGTACAACCATCGGTTTTACTGGCTATGTATATAATGATTCTCCAGTCGAAACTGCGGTAGCCGATGACAGCCAGCCGCCTCAGGTATTCAAGAGTCCGAATATTACTCTGATTCCAGGCACGATAACCATAAACTGAATGGGGTGATCTGATTGAGAAAATTAGCCTATATCACCGTTATGTTGATCTTGCTGATTGCACTTACGGCCTGTCCACCGATAAACAAGAAGCCCAGTGCTTCAGATGTAAGGATCACAGGAGATACCGTTAGCGGGCAGAAAGTAAAGGGAGAATACACTTTTCTGGATCCCGAACAAGAGCCTGAAGGAGCATCCGAGTACAAATGGTATCGTTCAGACAAAGCCGACGGCACTGGTCTTGAGTCGATTCCCTTAGCCACTAAACGTGAGTATTTGCTCACTTCGCAAGACGCTGGTAAATTCATGTATTTCGAAGTCATACCGGTAGATATAAAGGGAAAGGCTGGGGACCCAGTGAAGAGCGCGGCTTCCACCATAGTTGTTGCAGGGCCCTCCTTCGAAATAATCGATACCACTTTAAACAGGAACAGTCTTGGAAGCTTTGTTGTTAAAGCCAATAACTTAGGTGAGATAAACGCCTTTGAAGTTGTATTTGAGTTCGATACGGAGTATCTTACATGTCCCGGTATAGTCCAGTCCCTTGTCGGGGGACTTATAATAATCAAGCAGCCTTCCGAAAGTGTTATTCACGTGGCCGTGGCCGGACTGAAAGATCTCGATGTTCAGAATACGGAGCTGCTGAGAGTATTTGTCAATGTACTTGACAAAGCCGGCAATACGGAGATACTCTTCTCCGAATATGTTAGCGAAGGAAATGTTAAATTCAGTACCGGTGTGATTCCCGAGATTAGTGGACTCGATCTGTCTGATACCGGGATAATCACAATCCAGTAGGGGGGTCTGAGATGAAAATAATGACATACATCGTGTTTATATCTATTGTTGTCACAATGCTTATGGCTTCATGTGTCGGACACTTTCCGAGGTTCGATCAAAGCGGCCGGTATATACTCCAGAGACTTCCAGACGGAGCCGAGCTTTATGTAAGAGAAGGAATAGATGCAATAGAGATAACTCTGGTTGGGGAAGGTCTCAAAATTGAAGATCTATCTCCTCTTCAGGGAGTCTTGATAATAACACGCAGCAACCATTCGGATCTGACCGTAGCCATTTCCGGCTTCAGGAATGTTGATTTCTCCAGGCCAGTACTTCTGATCTCTTCGGAACACGCGGCCGGCATAGCTATCTCGAAGTGTGACACAATCGTTTTGAATCGTATCTCCAATTCTTATTGGAAGCAGAATAGCGTGGATCCAGAACTAATAGGCGATTATAACGGAGACGGCTACATCACACTGTCCGATTTTGCTTCGTTCGCTCCCGCGTATGGCTTCTCGGAAGGTTCGCAAGAGTACGATGAGAAATTCGATGTTGGTGCATCTGAGAAACAATACTCGGGAATCTGGCAGAAAATCTTTTCAGTTCCCGGAGCTCCTGACGGCTCGATAACCCTTGCGGATTTTGCGGTCTTTGCCAACAACTACGGCTTCGCAAATCCTTATCTCGGGACCTGGAATTTCACGGGAACCATAGACTACGAAAGCTCAACATATGGATATGTGAAGGCGACCGGAACCGGTACGCTGGGTATTAGCCAGCAGAACTGGGAGATGTCCGGTCCGGTAGAGATAACGGCCAGCTCAACCTACACCGACGAACACGGGAACGTTAAATCCGAGGAATTCAGTATTGAGATTGATTCGGTGGATATCGAGTTTACCTCCACTGAGATGACAATCACCGGGACTATGGCAAATCCTGTAAATGGTGCTAAGTACGATATACTGATGAAAGGCAAACTCCGCGTAGAAGGCGGCGCTATCTTCGCTGAATCATCTGGTACAGGTGAAGGCTACGGCATATTCCTTCTCAAACCGGTAAGAAAGATAGGCGAATGGACGGCCCACAAATAAAACGAAAAACAGGAGGGGGAAGATGAAGACTCGAATCATAGTTCTTTTCATTGTTCTCTTGGCACTAACACTCGGAGGATGCTTCTGGAATAGACACTTCGACCCGAAAAACGCTCCTGCCGTTTTTGGTACCTGGCAACTTGAAGGCAAAGTGAAACATGACAACACCACAATCAAGGGTACCGGCACAATGAAGATCACTTATCAGGACGGAAACACCATAAAAGGCTGGGGAAGCACGATGCCTCCTGGACTTGATGAACTGATAAAAGTCGATGTCGAAGGCACAGTAACAGACAAACCCGATAATTTTCTCACCGTCACCATGCAGGTACGATATCCGCCCGTGTTTGGGGAGATGAGAGATGTTATACTGAACGGTACGGTCACAGTCACGGCAACCGGCACTCTTATCAACGACGGAAAAATCTACCTCGATAGCCTTGCAAGAGAAATTGGCGAATGGACCGGGACTTTGAAGAAATAGCGGCTCTCCTCTAGAATAACAGGACAATTTCTCCTTTCTTTCACACGATAATTCTTGAAGAACACATAGTGTTTCCATGTTATTGTGAAAAAGAATACCTTTATACTGAAGTCCCCAAACTGAACAAGCAAGAAATAGCTATCTGAAATGATTTCAGAGAAATGAAGTGGTTATTTCTGTCTATGTTTTCTGAGTTGTTTCAGTCCGGCGAATTCAAGCGCTTTCCTCTGTACTTCGTTAGGAGTTGTAATTATCTTGAATGAAGGCATCTCCGGTACTGCAGGTACGATAGCATCGTTACAGACAATCGTACTCATTTCAGATAGAAGAGTCTGAAAGCTGTGTACCGGTGTTCCGTCACTCAGCATCTTCCTCTTCCTCTCAAGAGCCCTCCTCCCTCAAGGGAGGACTTAAGATCAGGATCATCAGGAGCCAATCACAGCACATATTGTCAAGGGAGAAGAAGCACAATATGATTTCTATTTAGCTCCCTAACTTATGGGAAATGATGAGCTCCTTCGAGGGAGGAATTAAGATCAGGAACATCAGGAAAAAACTAAAGCATTTGCACAAGCACCAGTATATGATTGGCATTTGATTCCCTGACTTGTGGGTAAAGATGAGGTTTCTCTTGCATGAGATATGGCAAAGACGTACTGTCAAGATAAAGCTTGTCAAGAACAGGAAGCCAGATGGCGTCATAAATGAATAATCATGTTTTCCATCGGGCATGTTTCATCGGTACTATTCTAAGTTCTGGGGGCCTCCCTGCCTAAATCAAATTGAATGTCTTAAGCGTAATATTAAGCATTATTACAAAGAAGACTACAAACAAAGCTCCCATGAGCAGCTTGATCTTTGCTGCTGCCTGAGTGGAAGTCATAAACTCCTGTATCTTCTTTGTTGATGAGCTGAAATAAGCAATGAGAGTAATCGCGATTATTGGAACAGTGAAACCGAGATTATATACTATCAGGAAGCCCAGTGCCCGAGCTGACATTCCGGCGCTGCTTATGACATACACTATCGTCGGGAGATATATCTGGCCCGTGCACATGAACTCCACAAATGAAACCAGTATTCCGGTTATTAGCGATGCGATCCAGATCGTCTTGACCTTCGCGTTCTTTCGGATTATCTCGTGAGTCTTGCGCTTCAGGCCTTTAGAGAGTTCAAGCACAGCCTTCTTACCTTTGTACCGCATTCTGTAGAAGTCAACGACGGAGAGTATTGCCAGAACTGCGGTGAAGACCGTCATCGCCGGATAGAATACAATCTGAAAGAGACGGGAAACGCTGTCGATGTACCCTGCGGCGCCGAGAAGACCCGTCCCCATGGCCAGATAAGCGGCAAAGATTCCAATAGCGAAGAACAGGCCGGCCACAAGTATCTCGTTTCTACCCCTTCCAACATAATAAAGGTACGAAACCAGAAATATAAGGACGGCAAAGGCACATGGGTTTATCCCGTCGATAAGACCTGCTCCTAGAACGACGAATAGACTGAACTGGCTGTATCTTTCCGTCAACACTTGACTCACGTCTTCCTCGAGTTCATCTATCTCCCGTTGCTTTTTCTCCCGTTCTTCCGAGGAGTAATTCAGCATGCTATCAAGAACTGCCGTCGGATCGAGGTTTGATGGGGTGAAGGCGTCTTTGCCTATAAAAATAAGCGGGACTAGATCTGCCTCGCTGTCATTGACGTTGTAAACCCTCGTGTATTTCAGCTTGAGCTCCTGATTCTTCGATTCGGTAAGTAAATACTTGTTCAGAATCACTTCTTCTTCCACTTCATATTTGAGACTGTCTATCATCATCTCGGCCTCGAAGCACTCCTGACATGTGGGAACTCCGAAAAAATCAATAATTACCGAAGCGGTTGCCGAAAGACAAATAAGGCTAAAGAAAACAAGAAGTAGAGTACGTTTCATACATTCACCCCGTTAACCACACAAAGTTTGTCGCTTTTGGATTTCTAAGATTATACCACCCGGGTAATAAAGCTTGCTGTACTCACAAGAAATCAAAGAGATTTCCTTATCATTAGCGAAGAAAATAAAAGGTGTATGCCAACTCATTTGGTATTTGGCAGTCCATGGTTTATAATATTTCTCAAGATCCTTGCTGCATCAATTTGATAAGGAATCTCAGTTGTTTTTTGAGAGAGGTTATTTATTTGACATGGATTCTGTAAACGTGATAAAATCAGAGTGGCGCTTTTGTGGGTTTGTGGTTCATAGTCCGGAATGCTCTAACGATGTTGTTGATGTTGTTCTAGAAATATAAACTGTTACAAGCAAACGCTTCTTAGGGGGTGTTCAAGGTGGCAAAGCGGTCTCGTGTTCTGTTGATTCTTGTTCTGTTTGTTGGTCTTGCTTTTCTCCTGACCGGGTGTCTAAAGAAGATTGATCTCAATCTTACTATAGCTATCCAGGGTCTTGGAGAGACCGATCCTGCCGTTGGTATGCACACTTACAAGTATGGAGCCAGTGTGACACTTACAGCGACACCGGCAGAAAACTATGATTTCAAGGAATGGGAAATTGAGGGTCTGGGAAGCTTTAGCGAAAACGTTAAAGAAATCGTGTTGAAAGATTCCATATCGGCAACAGCAGTTTTTGTAAAGAAATCTTTCGATATAGAAGCTTCGGTTGACCCCGAAAATGGTGGCACGGTAACAGGTGCCCGCTCTTATGTTTTTGGCGACACAGCTTCACTAACAGCTGTGGCTGCTGAGGGATTCAAGTTCGTTGAGTGGACTGAGAACGAGTTATTCATCAGTTCAGACAATCCGCTCGAGTTTGTCGTAAATGCTAACAGAGCGTTTGTTGCGCATTTTGACAACGAGTACATGGTCACTGTGGATGTCATCCCTGAAGAAGGCGGAATGGCTTCTGGTGGCGGTAAGTACGTATTCGGATCTGAAATAACGGTAGTAGCCACTCCGGCAGAATGCTACGACTTCGACGGCTGGTTTGTTGGTGAAGAACTTGTCAGTGAAGCTGCAGAGTACACCTTCACAGTCTCCAAAGACGTCGACCTGGTGGCGAAGTTCACCCTGAAGACGTTCGAAGTCACCGTTACCGCCGAGCCCAAAGAGGGCGGAGAGGTTATGGGTGCGGATACTTACGACTGTGGAGAAGAGGCTACTGTAGTAGCCACTCCGGCAGAATGCTACGACTTCGACGGCTGGTTTGTTGGTGAAGAACTTGTCAGTGAAGCTGTAGAGTACACCTTCATAGTCTCCAAAGACGTCGACCTGGTGGCAGTGTTTACCATTAAGACCTATGTGGTTACTTCCACGGCTGGAGAAAACGGAGCAGTCGATCCCGAAGGCGAAACAGTAGTTGATTGTGGAGATGATCTTCTATTCACTTTCACTCCCGAAGAGGGTTATGGCGTTGACCAGGTAACGGTCGATAATGCTCTGGTCGATGTAGTCGGTTCTCCAGATACAACCGATAAGACCTACAATCTTGAAGATATACGTGACAATCACGCTATAGACGCTACTTTCAAGCAGGTCTTCTTTGTAACCGAGTTTGATTTCCAGGGTCAGAGTCCTTTGGGAAATAGATATGACGTACATATCGAAGTCGATCCGGAAGTCACTCTACTGAAATTCTCTTATCCTGGCGATGATACTGAACTTCCTGTTGCAGAAGCTGCAGTGGTCGGTGGAGTAGCGAATATCTTTAATTTCTTCACGCTTGATGATGCAGATTTCCTTTTGATAAAAGCCTTCACGGCCGATGGCAATCTTCTGGCAGAGATAGTGGTGGAACTGGATTACAGCGAAGCCTTCCTGAAGTTTGCAACATTCACTCCAAAGAAAGAGTGGTCTTTGCCATCCGCAGTTATCTATGACGTTCATATCGAAGTCTCTGACAATGTGGATAAGGTCGAATTCGCGTATCCCGGTAATCCAGAGGCCGAACCGATACCTGCAATGGCCTCTCCCGTCGGTGGAGTAATAGACATAGAGATGAACTCTGTAGATTTCGATGCAGAAGAAATAACCGTCATGGCATACAGCGGTGCTGAGCTGCTGGTTTCCAAGAACTTCGATCTCCTGAAAGCTATAGAAGTGACCTGTGAGTTTGTCGACGACTATCCGATCCTGCGTATATCCGAGTTCAAGTTCACTGTGGTTGTGAATTCACCCTTCTGTGCTTCTGTTGAGTTCGCCGCGGATGGAGATATACAGGTGATTGAAGAAAATCCTTTTGCAGTGCCTGATCTTGGAGCTTACGAGTTCCGCGTATTTGTGGATTCCGCATTGAACAGAGTTGACGTCATGGCTAAAGACGGTGCGGACGATAAAATAGCTGAGAGAAACATTGATCTTCCTTAGTAATAGTTTATTGTTGGTTCCAGAGAGTACTGAGTGGTGTTTATGGAATACAGGTTTTGCAAGTTAGTCTTTGTTATGATTGAGTTGAACCTAAAAAGGAGGTTGAGTTTGCATGCTTAAACGCAAGGGTTTCTACGGTCTCATACTGGCAATAGTCGTACTAACGCTTTTCTTGCCTGCATGTTTCAAACTTGGCGGAGAACCCTCGATTGATGCTGAATTCACTTTGACCCGTGAGATTTCGCTCATGGGCATCAGTGAATTTGCTTTCAGCGTCGATGTGAAGGGAGTAAAGGATGCGGCGGTTGTCGAGTTCGACAACGGTATGCCTTCAGTAGCATTGAGTGGAGGCAAGGCCGAATCAAGATTCTTCGCGAGCATTGGGACAGGCGAAGTGACACTCTCAGTTAGAGACTCCAGGGGTGTGGAGCTTCTAAAGAAGACAGTTACGCTTGAGGAAACAAAGTTAACATTCGACATGGCAGCAGTGGAAGACAAGACGGGAATCTATGTACTCATAGAAGACGACCTTATCTTCTACTCTCTCGAATGCCTCGAAAACATGACATTCACAGAGAAGGTCGAGCTGCTCACTGATGAAATACTTGTGAACGATTCTTATGTTGTAATTCAATCGGGAGATGCATGGATTTGGGACTTTGCAACATATCCAAACAATCCGAAGTATGACCTTACACAGGACACTCTTGAAGCGCTAGGACTCCCGAACTACGCGCTTTCAATCTGTGAAGGTGAAGGCGGATTCTTCAACATACTCAACGGGAAGTCGCTGTATACCCTTGACCTGATGGTAGTTGGAGACGGGGAAGTAACAGTCGATCCAGAAGAGCTGCTGTATGAAGAGGGAACGGAAGTCTCGCTGACGGCGCTTGCGGGTGCCGGATGGTACTTTGGTGGCTGGACTGGAGACCTGGAAAGCTCCGACTCAGAAGAGACGATCGTGATGGATGAAGACAAAGTGATTACGGCAAACTTTGTCGAGGAATTCTCTCCATACATTGTGGGTTACAGCTACGAACCGGATCCAGTGTGTGAAGGCACGGACTTTGTAATAACGGTAGAAGTGCAGAACGGAGAAGTAGTGGAGATAACATTTGAAGATGAAACAGTGGTAGCCGAAAAGAATGGCGACATCTACACTGCATCATTCACAGCGCCGATGGTATCACTGGACACCTTCAAGCCACTGACGATAAAAGCAACAAACGTGACAAAATCTGTCACAAAGAACTACGCAGAAGGTATATATATACTCAACAGTGAAGGAGTAATCGAAATTCTCAACTTCTGGTACAAAGAATTCGAATGCTACGACACTGGCACATACCTGTACATAAAGACTTGCTGCAATCCGGATCCTGTATATTTCGACATACTTGTAGAAGGTCCATTCGAGACAGTACCGGAGTTCTTAAGCAAGGAACTTATACCGGGAGAATGCGAGTATCTTATTACCTTCTGGTGGGAGTTCGGAACAGTAGCCTGCGCCGACGCGACATTGACGGCAGTAGTAGAAGACTACTGTGGAAACACTGACGAATGGTCACTCGTGATAGAAGACATAAACGGACTCACAGACGAAGACGTAATCTTCATAGGATTCGATCCAGAAGAAGTGCCGTGCGATGCTACGACACTGACCTTCCCGGTGAAGATCAATTACTTCGACATACTGAACGTAACGAAGGTAGAGCTGTACGCGTGCTGGGGGACTGTTGAAGAGAGATTTGCGAAAGAAGCCGAACTACTCACCACAGGTGAGGCAACGGTAACATACAACTTCCCGGGTCAGGACTGTGAGGAAATGTGCGTAACGGTCAGAGTTTGGGCGGAAGATTGTGGAGAATGCGAACTGTTCTACGAATTGTGCTACACGTTCGACATTGACAATGTTCCTCCGGAAGACCGTGTCGAGAAACACGTAGATGTTGAATGCAACACAGCGTCTACTGAAGTGACCTGGAACTTTTACGACAACTGCTTCTATGGAACCACAATAACCGTAACCCACGGAAACCTCTTCTACAACAATGGTTATGTCTTGGTTAACAAGGGACAGTTTGTCGAGGGACTGGGTGACTTAGATAATAGTGACTGGGAATGGAGATTCCCAAATACCGAATGTGAAGACATCTCAATAACGATAACCGGAGAAGATGACTGCGGGAACACAACGACCTGGACAGAGACCTTCTTTGTGGACAACGTAGCCCCTGTCGTTGCATTCGATCTTGGAGGAGATATCTGCAGCCTGACAGCGACCTCGCTGGTGTTCAGCTGGACGATATCCGATTGCCAGGAAGCGACCTTCACCGGAATTGAAGCCAACTTCAACTGCGGCTTTGATGACGCCTTCACCGAGACCGGCTATTGTGGTCCGAAGGTTGATTACGAACTCAGTGAAGACGGACTGAGCGGCACGGCGACACTGACATGGGACCCCGTTGACTGCTGCGAACTTGAAGTAACAGTTACCGCGACCGACGCTTGCGGGAACGTAGGATACTACACCGATTCCATATCAGTGGACAACCTGGCGCCGGTAATAGAATACTTTGGAGTGGACGAAGAAGAGTGCGTAACTGACGGATCAGTCTATATCAACTACGAAGTTGAAGAGAACTGCCTCGATTACGTGATGATAAACGTATCCAAGGGCTGTCTCGACCGTGGAATTGATTGCTTCACATGGATATGTGAAAGCGACTGCGAGTCAGGTGAAGTACTGTGGAAACTGCCGGAGATAGACTGTGAAGTACTCACCTACACGATAACCGCAGTTGACTATTGCGGACACACAACGACGAAAGAAGCTACGGTTCTTGTTGACAACATGGCGCCTTCGATAGAGCTGGACATACTCGAACCGGATCACCGCGCTACATTCACGACATTCAACTGGGACGTAACGGACAACTGCATTGAAGAAGTAATGCTCGAGGTTAGCTATGGAACACTAGATGCGACGCCTATGGCTTACACGGTGGCATTGAATGGAAAACTAAATGGAATAGGTGACATGGCAGTCGTTGGGCCTACTGGAAATGCGACATGGACATTCGAGGATCTCGATTGTGTGGATATAACGCTCACAATAACCGCTATCGACAGCTGTGGAAACGAGACGGTAGCGACGGCGACCTACAACATAGACAACGTAAGGCCCGAGATCCTATCCTGGGAATTTGACATGGAACCGGTGCCGGATCCGGAGGAATTGTGCGACGTCGTGTACAACACGCCGACCACACTTCTCACGTGGGAAGCAACCGACAACTGTCCAGAAGACTTCGTGATAGAAGTGACAGCCGGATCTATAGAACACTGGGAAGACGTAGACCCCGATCCGAATGTAACCAACATGCAGTGGGTATCTTACGGACAGGAGACCAATGCTCCATGGAAGAACGATGTGGATGGCCAGGGTAATTCTAACTGGAGATGGAACATATCCGGACTTGACTGCCAGATGGCGGAAATAACCTTCACGGCATGGGATGCTTGTGGAGAGACATCCGACGGGACAGAGATAAAGATAGACACACTGGCCCCGGACATTTCGCTTGAAGTTGAACCATACGAGCCATGTGAAGCCGAATGTGTAACGCTCACCTGGGAGATCATAAGCGAAGACTGTTTGGTATGCAACGATAACTGCATTGAATGGTGGGTAGGAACGATAGAAGCGAATATCGGAACTATCGACGGACAAGCGAAGAAGCAAATCTCCGTACCTTGCAATTGTTCGCTGCCTATAAGCGGTACGGTAACATGGTGCTTTGGAGAAATCGATTGCGGAACAACACTGGTGGCCACGTTCACGGCCTGGGACGCAGCCGGCAACGAGGTTGAAGCAATAGTTGTAATAGATGACATAGACACGAAACCACCGGAGATAATCGACTTCTCGTTTGGAGATGTGAAATACGATATAAACGAAGATCCTTACCTGGAATTAAGCTGGGAAGCGACGGATAATTGCTTCAACATAGCATCTTTCTGGGTAAGCCAGGGAAGTCTGGAAGCCACAGTCGTTGAACCGCTCGGCTTTGACCTTCAGGCCGGAGACTTCTTCGTGCCGGACGACTTCACAGACCAGTACATAAGTAAAAAGTGGAAGAGCACGATTTACTGGTTCCTGGATGATCCCGAAGCTCCTGGAACAGCCTGGCTTGCAGTTCAGGATGTATGCTGCAACGAGGCTACGGCCACGGTGTCTTTCGAAGGATTCTTCAATCTGGATGTTACCTGGGAAGGTGAAGGTTGGGCTGGTAATGGCGGAGCCGATATTGAGAAAGGTACAATAGTCGAACTGACAGCCGAAGCGTCACCATGCTGGGAATTCGTGGAATGGCAGATCAATGATCCCAGCGGTTATTCGACAAGCTCCGCGGAAACCCTATTATACGAAATAATCGGAAATGCCTCTATTGAAGCTGTTTTTGAACTTCTGTACTTCGACGTAACGGTATCCAGCGATCCTACGGCTGGAGGTTCTGTGACCGACCTCAGTGGAAATTATGCCTGCGGAACAGAGTTGACTGTTACCGCCACACCGGACAGCTGCTACGACTTCGGCGGCTGGTTCGTTGACGACACTCTTGTAAGCACAAACACAGAGTATACGTTCACAGTCACCGAGGATGTCGATATCGAAGCCCGATTTACGATCAAGAGTTATAATGTAGTTTTCGTGCGTAGTGATTCGGGTACGGCAGGTTCTCAGAACCCAGATATACTCCTTGACGGAGTAAGGGTTTTTGATGGAGGAGTTTTTGATGCCATACGTTACTCAACAACAACAAGTGATGTGGTTTATTGTGTTAGCCATACACTTGAGGCCGTTGAGCGAACCAACGTTTGGCAGACGCCAGATAGAATATTCGTTACCTGGACTCTTGAAGGCGGTGTGTCCACTTCAGATTCTCTGACGAGCAAAACTATAAGCATCGAGCTCACTGGGGATGCCACAATAACTGCGACTTTCGCGGCGCCGCAATAACTCTCAAGTAAACCAGTTGCTTTATTTACTGTAATTCACAGCGGGGAGAAATCCCCGCTGTTTCTTCTACTACCAAACTCTGAAACTCCATATGAACAACCTTTTTACTGCCATGGTAGAATACTGTATAGAGAGCTGCGAAAGTATCCTTTGCTAGAAAGGGGCAGATTCATATAAAAAGAGCTATCCGAATTTTCCTGGCATTTTCCCTTCTCATGATGCTGATTCAGGGTTGTGTGCTCAAAGTAGTAAAACTGAATATCCAAACAGACTCTCTTCAGATAGCTGTCGCAGATTCTATTCTTATTGCTTATACAGTCAATCCTGCAGATTCAAAAGTTTCTTTTTCAACTAATAACGATTCTATCGCGACTGTCTCTTCGGAAGGATTGGTCACCGCTGTTGCACAGGGCACGACCTCTATCACTGTTGAGGCTACCAGAGACGGGTTCAAGAAGGCTCGGGGAACAGTAAATGTTACCGTGCTTCCAGCTCCGTTGTATGTCATAACCTTTAATGTTCATGATATTCAGGGTGCGGTTCAGGGAGCCTCAATAACCTTTAACTCCCAAGCAAAGATGACAGATGCTGACGGTAAGGCAGTATTTTCGGATGTTCCACCGGGAAACATGGCATATACCGTAAGCAAAGCAGGATACCATGACATCACCGGAGATATCAACGTGGATGGCAACAAACAGGTAGATGTCTCTCTTTCCAGGAAAAGTTACTTGCTCACTACGAACACAATCGGTCAAGGCACTATCGTGAAAAGCCCGGACAAAACGTCTTATCTGCACGGTGAAATTGTTCAGCTAGCCGCTGTTCCCGATGATGGCTGGAGCTTCACCGGCTGGAACGGAGCGATTGTTGGTAATGCAAATCCCGTAAATATTACGATGAATACAGATCGTTCAGTAACTGCCATTTTCTCAATCATGAAGCTTACAGTCACGGCTTCTTCTAATCCCGCAGTTGGTGGATCAGTTATAGGAACAGGAGTGTTCGACTATGGAGAAGTTGTAACCCTTATTGCTACACCCAATGAGGGTTATGAATTTGTCAACTGGACGGAGGATGGAGCTCAGGTTAGTCTGGATCCAGAATACTCTTTCATCTTGACGACTGATCGATCCCTTGTGGCTAACTTTGCGGTGAAAACCCATGAGTTGGGAGTAAATGTTCTGGGTAACGGAAGCGTACAAAAGAGCCCAGATCTTGACAAGTATCTTCATGGAGAAATAGTGGAATTAACAGCTGAGCCTGCACAAGGATGGAGCTTCGATAGTTGGAGTGGAGATCTTGAAGGGTCGCAGAATCCCGCAAGCATTACAATGAATGATAACAAAGAAGTGACAGCCACGTTCAGGGTCAATCAGTACGCAGTAAATGTTTTTTCGAGTCCTGAAGAAGGCGGATTAGTGACTGGCGGTGGCTCTTTCACATTCGGAGAAGAGATAGTTGTCACAGCGCTGGCCAATGACTGTTATATGTTTATCGGATGGTATGAAGATGGGCTTCTTGTGAGCGAAGAAAACGAATATTGCTTCATTGTGGAGAGAGATATAGAACTCGAAGCCAGATTTGCGAATGCAGTTAAATCGAAAGAGTTCAAATTCATTCTCGAGAATCTATTTCTGGGTCGTAAATATGAGGTCACTATGAAACTGGATTTGAGAATAACAAAAGTCAGGTTTATATATCCTAATATTGATCCGGATATTCAGACTCCTATACCCGATGAAGTGATACCTGACGGAAATGGAGATGTCTACATCAATTCTTTCTGGACCAATACAGAGGCCGAATCCATACTGATTCTTTGCTATGCAGGTGATAAGCTTGTTTCGCAATGTGTGGCATCTCTTTATTAGAAGACTTGAAATGATCAGAGATGTGCCCTTTTGTGGCCAAAGAACATGTTGAACTCCGTGAGTCGTTTCGCTCTAATCGTCTAAATTTGTACGGTGATCAGTAGGCATATATTTTCCATTGGGTGTACTGCAAATGCGATATGGACGAGAATCTTGATAGTAACGGCGATCTACAACACTCTAAGGTTGCAACTTATAGCGGGGAGAAATCCCCGTTATTTTTCATCTGAGAAGAGTTTGAAAGAAAAGCTATTACTGACTGCTCATATTGTCATCGTAGCCAACGATTGTGTTCGCATGGTTCGTGTTAGGATTGGTGTAATTGGTGCTGTTCCATACATCGTTTTGTGTCAACTTTGAATACTTGTTGGCGTCTATTGAGATTGCTACAAGATAGCCGCTGTCAACGTAAGATTTCAGGGTCTGAATATGCTGATCGCTGGTCACTTGCATTACAGCCATCACGTTCGAGTAGCTTCTGTATCGCGAAGCCTCCCTCCAGGCAACCTCTGAGGGCCACTCAGTACAATTGCTGGTGTTGTATGGCATTTCTTTCCAGGTGCTGACGCCGACGTTAGATATCACCTTGAGGGCATCCTGATAAGCTGAACCGCCATCTATCCCTCTGTTTATCTGATGATATATGAAATCGGGACTGAATATCCTATCCTGAAAGTTCGTACTTGGAGCTCCGTAGTATCCTCCAACCCAATCAGCTGAACTTAGATCCCATTGGCGATCCCTGGCTTCATAGAAGGTGGATATATAATAACCTATTGAGAAAGCCACACACGAACCTTTGTTGCCCTGATTCCCGATTGGAGGAAAGTAGATCGAGCTGGAGTGATCTACAAACGCAGGAAGCGTATCTTGCGGTGAGAAAGGAATAATCTCATACCAGGATTCTTGTATTTCCTCCCATTCTTCCAGACTTGGTGGACGCAAGCCTGTTCCATAACCATTGATCACTTCATTGTAGTCCCTTCCTTCTTCATATACTCCCATTTGCTCTTTCATTCTCTCAAGAAGATCTGAAGAGATACCGGTACCAAATGTCTCGAGCTGGAAAGTTGGTCTACTCAAAACCGTGATATTGGGTATTTGAACGTTCACGATCGATCCATTCACTGTGTTCCTGGGAGTCTGAGACGATGTGTACACCGCTGATGGAATCTCTGAGATATAATTGTATATCTCCACCGAAAAGAACTCAATAATGCCTGTAATGGATGTCTTGGATCTATCATACACTTTAAGATAAATATTCTCATTGTTAAATGGAAGAAACTCAGTTATATCCAGTACTATTCTGTTATCAGGAAATGGGAACGGACCGCCTCTGTAGTAGTAATCATCGAATTTCTTCTCTCTGGATGGTGAAGAGGGATTCCCAACACCAACATAGATATCGCAATCGTCCCTTACAGCATGAGAAATTTTGAAGACAGCGATAGCCCTTGGCTCGTAGTTATCTCTGGGGTCTGTTATGAAACAAAAAACACCGTTCTTCTTCATTGCCTCATACGTAATGAAAAGAAAGCCGTCAGGCACTTTCTCCCAGCCACCTATACCCCAGGAGTTAGCAACTTTAAACCCTCCCACCTCTTGCTGAATTGAGAAGTTCGCAACTAGCGTTCTGTTGCCTGTCACCGTGAATGAGTATGTAGAACTGGCACTTACCTGCGCTCCGTTCTCCGTCCAGTTGACAAACTCGTAGCCTTCGTTTGGAGTAGCCAAGAGGTTTACAGTGTCTCCATGAGTGTAATTCCCTCCGCCGCTCACACTTCCACCGGCCGCAGGATTGGCCGAAACGTTTATTGTATAGGTCTTTTTTGTCAGGGTAACATTTACCGTCTTGTCTCCATCGACATTGACGCTTCCCGTAGCGTTGTTATATCCCGTCTTGCTTATCGTGTATGATCTTGTTCCTGACTGAACGTTTGTGAAGACTGCCTTTCCCTGCGCGTCGGTGCTCTTGTTCTCTCCGTTGAAAGCAACGTTGGCTCCTTGAACTGCTTGATTATCACTCACATTGAAAGTTACCGTATATACTCTGACGAAATCGGCAGTCACCGTTTTGTTTCCGTTCATAGTCAGATTGGCCGGATTTGCAGAGCCGCTCAAATCTCCGCTCCAGGTGTCGAAAGCCCAGCCGGCAGAAGGATTACCAGTTAATTGAACAACCTCACCGTGATTGTACTTGGATTTGTCCGGGTTTCTGGTTACCGTCCCCTGACCAACTACGTTTGTCGTCAGTGTATAGGTCTTGAGTTTGAATGTGACGGAGATAGTATGATTGGCAGTCACATTGTTGAACGTGTAGCTGGATACGGCTCCAACGGAAACTCCGTCTACCTTCACATCTTCTATGTCATATCCGGTGTCCGGAGTTATCGTGAATGACTGATTCGAGTCGTGGGTAACGTTCACATTCCCCGCGGGATTTATACTACCCCCCGCTCCAGCCGTTGCGGTGATCGTGTAGGTCTTAAGTCTGAAGTTGGCTACGAGTGCCCTGTTCGCGGTAGCCGTGAACGAGTAAGTGGTATTCGCGCTCGCCTGCACCCCATTCTCTGTCCAGTTTATGAATTCATAGCCTTCGCTTGGAGTGGCCACAAGGTTTACAGTATCTCCTTGAGTGTAGTTTCCTCCGCCGCTCACGCTTCCACCGGCAGGAGGATTGGCCGATGCGGCTATCGTGTACTTCTTTATTGTGAAGGTCGCCGTTACTGCCTTATTTGAATCCATTGTTATGTTTGCCGGATTTACACTACCACTAAGGTCTTCGCTCCAGCCGGTGAAGTTCCAGCCCGTTGATGGAATCGCCGTCAGCTGAACTATCTCGCCGTGAGTGTAAGTCGATTTGTCAGGATTTTTCGAGACCGAACCCTGCCCGACCGTGTTAGTCGAAAGCGTGTAAGTCTTTTTTGGTAGAGAGATATTCACGCTCTTGTCTGAATCTACATTAACACTTCCGGTAGAGTTCTCGTATCCGGTCTTGCTTACCGTGTATGCCCTGTTCCCGACCGGAACTTCCGAAAAGACGGCCAGACCCTGGGAATCGGTCTGTTGAGATTCTCCATTGAAACTCACATTTGCTCCCTGAAGCGGAACAGAGTCATTGCTGACGCTGAATACAATCTCAAATTCGGCGAGGTTTTCCTTCGAAAGAACCGCTTCGCATTGCGAGACAATCTCATCCCCTACATAACAGACGATAATCACGGCCTGTTCATCTCTGTTAGTCCAGAAGGACGAAAGATCCACAACTCCATTTCCGTCAGGAATTGCCTCTTCAGGAATCGGGGTCTGTATCGCGGGATCGATATCCGGATATATGAATCTCACTTTTGTGATCGCCGGGTCTAGCTCAAGCCTAACTTCATACTTACAACCGAAAAATGCGCTCTCCAGAATGAACTTAAAATCCTTAGACAATACAGATGCCACGAATCTGGCCTCAATCAATCTATCATTAATGACTGTGAATCTGTATTCCCGGTCTTCACTGACAAGCTGGCCATTTTCGTACCAGCCGGAGAACATATAGCATTCACTTGACTCAGCGATAAGCACGGCCTCTTCACCGTAGCCATAGGCACCACCACCGGAGACAGCACCTCCATCTTCTGGACTGGCATATACCTCAACAGAATACCCGTGTTCCAAAAAGTGTGCAGTTACAGTCTTGTCGGTGTCCATAGTTATTTGCGTTGGATTCAGAGAGCCTTCCAGATCTCCGGTCCAACCATTGAAGTTCCATCCACTGGCCGGTATAGCCGTCAACTCGATAATCTCCCCATGGCTGTACCTTTCCTTTTCAATCGACCTCGAGATCGAGCCATCTCCGGAAACCAGAGTCGTCAACTCATAGGTTTTCTCAGCCAATAATATGTCAACGGTTTTGTCGGAATCTACGATCACGTTTCCTGCTAGTTCTTCGTATCCCAACTTGGTTATCGTGTAATCCTTGTTTCCTGGAATTATTTCGTAGAATTCCACCTTCCCTTGAGCATCAGTCTCTCTTTCCTCTCCGGCAAAACTAACTAGTGCTCCCTCTACTGCTCCTTCGAAATCGCTCACAAAGAAAGTAACCGTATATCTCTCGAGCTTGAAACTGACCGTAATTGACTTATCGCTATCCATAGTGATTACGATCTCTGTGTCCGATCCGGTGGCATCGCCGGTCCACTTCTCAAACAACCAGCCCTCAGTCGGTTCCGCCCTAAGGGAGACTTCCGTTCCTTCTTCATATATAGTCTCTTCAGGAGCAACAACTACCGAACCATTTCCTTCAATTGAAACTACGAGCTCGTAAAGGAACCTACCATTAAGTACGTTGAAGAGACTAGCTTCACAGATAGCAAGCGCGTAGTTCGGAAGTCCGAGTGTGTTCAGCGTGTCCTGTGTAAGGTCGTACTTAGGATTTGCGGGATATGTTTCAAAGTCCCAGATCCATGCCCCGAATGGGGGTGTATCTATGATCACATAAGAATCATTTACGGAGAGCACTCCAACTAGCAGCTCGACCTTCTCTGCGAATGTCATGTTCTCGAGGCATTCGAGAGAGTAGAAGATAAGGTCGTCTATGAGTACATAGATACCCGTCCTGTCTTCCACTGCTGCCATGTCGAATGTTGACTTTGTTTCTTCAAGTGCAACTGTCTTCTTTAGAAGCTCCACACCCCTAGAGTCTCTAACTGAGAGTGTCACTTCGCCTGTCCCAGTGTTCGCGAAGAATCTTGATTCGGCCTTGCCTCCGCTAAGCGTTACGGAAGGCATACCGTTGTCGAACTCGACAGCCGCCGCATCCTTTACTCCCTTTACATCGACACTGAAAGCAAATTCGCTGATTCCCATGAGCGAAATCTCGCGGGTCAGAGTGAATTTGGCATCAATCGAGGGTTCTCCGCCAAGTTTGAAACATGCAGGCAAGAAAAGCGTTAGTATGACTATTGCCAGTACTCCATTAAACAGAATCCGAAGTGTTGAGTCTCCTCTTCCATTTCGCATATAATCAAGCCCCCAGTAGGTATTTAGTCCAAAGATTGAACCGATTAAAATAGTTGATAATTCATTATATCAAAGTCTTTCATGATTTTAGAAGAGACCGCTCCAATACCCTTCTAACAAAAACGAATGTACTAAGATACTTTCATAAAACACATGATAGCGAGAGTTGTTTCCAGTTGAAATAGAGCCTTTCAAGTCAACACTGCGTGTTATAATTGTTCGATCTCTCATTCATGATTGGAGGTATTATAATGCGCAAGAAGCATGCGTTTTTTATATTCGTTGTCTTTTTAGTGTTGTTCATTAGTGCATGCAGTTCACCCAAACCACCAAAATTCAAGATTCCCGATCAAAGAATTGAAGAAGGCTCCGTTCTACGGCTTTTGTTAACGGATTTTGCCGAGGCCTCAACTAACGAAAAACTTTCTTTCGAGCTGAAAGAGGGAAAAGGAAAAATAGAGGGAAACAATTACCTGTATTCAGCTTCATTCGAAGATGCAGGTACAAGCAAGGTAATTATAATTGCAAAGACTGACAAAGGCAAGGAAACGGAGGCGGCTTTTAATCTTATCATAGAAGACAAGAACCGTAGTCCGATAATCTCAATTGATAATCTTGAATTATCACGTGAAGGCGAACTCACTCTGGACTTGAAAAAGATTGCAAGCGATTTAGATGGTGATTCACTTTCATTCATCCTAAGTTCGGGAAAAGGAACTGTAGAAGGTTATAAGCTCAATGTTATCGGAAAAGATCTCGATTATGGAGAGAACAAGTTTTCTGTACAAGTTATTGATACAAAAGGCGCAACAGCACTTGCGAATTTTTCAATCGTCGTTCCTTTACCATCTGTAGTGGATTCTGGGAATACACTGTATGCCGGACTAGGAGGAGATTACGAAACCATACAGCAAGCAGTTAGCGCTGCAAAGACCGGTGATACGGTATTTGTCCTTCCTGGCAATTATACTGAGAATATAAGTATTTCAAAAAGCATACATATTGTAGGATCTTCTAGAGACGAAGTTGTTATTAGCGCGAGTAATGAGTCGTCGGCTATTATTTACGTTCGTAATGGTAATGGTGTCAAGATCTCTGGACTGACATTGAAAACTCTGGGACCGGCAATCCAGTTTTCGAGGTCATCCGGTGAAATCAATGACTGCATTATCAAAGGTGGTAGATTCGGAGTGTCTTTTAGCGGTTCTTCTGGTACTTATATAACTGTTACCAATTGTACTTTCTCCGCTCTAGAAAGCGAGTACAATCCTGAGAAACTCGGTGAGCGTTTGACAGGGCTTTACGCTTATGGTACTGGAAAAGTTGAAGTCGCCGACTCGGTTTTTGTACGAAACGGCACTGGCCTATATCTTTCAAATGAGATCACCTTCAAAGTTTTGAATTCAACCTTCGATCAGAATACGATAGGTATTTCAATAACAGGAACGGCTAACGGACTAATTCGAGACAATCTAATTATGAGAAACATGGACAATGGGATACTTCTGAGAAGCACCTCTACCGTAGAGTTCGAAAACAACCGATTCTTGGACAATATTCGTCATGGTTTCGATCTTTATCTCAGGAGCTGTACCGATTGCGGCTGTGGCGGTACTGTCTTCAACGGGACTGTTCTGGGGTCCGGAAACGTTTTTGACGATGTGAACGCCATCTGTCCCAGAGACTTCAGTTGGCCCGAAGACTTCTATACACTGGACGATCAGATATCCAAGAAGCACTAAAACAAGCGGAACACTATAATAAACACTCAGAACCGGCCGGATTTATGGGCCGGTTTTTCTATATTTCTAAGCATTCCTACAAAGAAGGAGATTGAAAAGAGACCTGTTCTGTGCTTTTGGATACCGAATCGTTAGTTTGCCCACGGAGCACTCTTCCTCACGAAAAGCCCGTCATTGCAAACGACAGTGCAATAAAAACAATTGGATTACAGCAAACGAATGTATCAATCGATTAAATATAACGATTTTTTATGACTGCTTTTGGCAGTCATAACCATATAGGTCTTTTTCGCTATTTTAACATAGATAGGATTTCGATTTTCCAATGCTAACAGTATCTATACCACCATCCTGCAGTAAGCCGTATCACTTCGCAAATCCAGAGATAGATAGCCATGGTTAAACAAAAGCAAGTTATATGCAATCTATAGTTCACTGTTTTCTCTGTATCATTCGTATGATTTTAGGTTTATTTGGAGTAGAATAAGTTTAAAGGTTATTCGTTATTGAACTGGGAAGTGGGGAGAGAAGAATGTCGAAAATTGGAATAGGTTTTGCAATAGCAATATTGGTCTTAGCGACAAGCAGTTGCCTTTTTTCACCGCAATTAAGCGGCGAACCTGCGGGAAACGTGCTCTCTCTGGAACCCCAGATTCTACCGCTTGACGCATTTGGAGTGAGAAGAGCAGAGATAGTGGTTGAAGGAACGAAGGTGGGAGTCTTCTCTTTTTGGATTAAAAACGATTCACTTTGCCTCAATTTTGAGGGTCTTGATGGATGGATGTTCAGTAGAATAGCTTTCGATACTGAAGAAGCGCTTGGTGAGTTTAAGCTTGACGATAGCGGCAAGCTAGATGTAGCATCCTTTTCTACAAATGTGTCTTTCGAGAATGTTGTTGATTCCGCTTCTTATGAGGTTGCTCTAGATTTTCTCGGTGATTTTACAACGAGTTTCTTCGCCGCAATTTATCTGGAAATGAGAAATGCTGACGGTATTGAGGTATCAACTATTCCGACTGTGTATCTCGGTACCATATTCAGAGACTCAGGTCAGATTGATTTGAATGCAATAATTACCGGCGAGCTCCATGTCGAACACCGGAATGGTTTTGTCTATTGTGATCTGCTTCTTGTAAATGAAGGCAACACTGTAGCTTCACTTGTTACTGTAGAGCTTCTCTTTGAGATCGAAGAAGAGGGAACCTGGCTTGAGTTTGAGAAAGTGAAATTGGTTTCCTTTGAAGACGAACTGAATATTGCACCGGGGACTTCGCTGAATATAAGTGATGAGATACCTATAAAAGGTAGAACAAGAGTCACAGCTGATATTCACTCGATAAACAGTGATAGCATTCGACTGGTTTGTATATTTGAAGGTGATTTCTGAGCATACGTTTGTGTTTGATTTATGGTATTATAAATACTGAAATTCCATTGTTCTTCTTATAATGATTACTTCGGCACTTTTTATTTCTTCTTGAGATATTTCAGGGTGGCTTGGCACATAGTTGCATATCAATCGACTGGATAAGGATTTTTTGCACCCATTGAGGTGGAGGTGGTGTTATGAAAAGAAGCTTAATTATTGTAGTAGCGATTCTTATACTCTTAGTTCTGGCAGGTTGTTTAAGACCTCAGGAACAGGAAGAGTTGTTAATTGAAGAGTTTTCAGAAAACGAGATACAGTTCGAACTTGTTTCGGTAAGCGGGCTTAAGTCTTCTTACAAAATAGTAGTAAAAGGTGAGTTATTAGCAACTGTGCATGCCTGGATTGAGGATGATTCGACTTTGTTCTTGAGATTTGAAGCTTTTGATGGTTGGCTTCTTCTTGAAAGCCGTGCAGCAACCTCAACAACACTAACTGGAATGCCTAAAAACAAAGATGGCAAGACAGACCCTTCATTGTTCTCTGGAGAAGTTCATATTACTCCTCTTAAAGAATACACACTGTCTCTTCCTCTTGGAAAGCTATCAGATGGTCAAAAAGTATATTTCGGTACTTACAGCGAGTTTCGAAAAGTTGGCACGAGAACCAGAGTTAAATATGGTGTTTGTATCAATTCATTCGTATATCACGACGATACTCCAGTGATAGATAAGAAACCAAAGCTCGAGGGCGATATAGATGATCCGCTTGTCAGAGGTTTTACCTACGATTGGGAAATCGAGAAGAGTGTCGATCCCGAATCTGTGGAGTTGAAACTCGGAGAATCGGCGACTATAACCTATACTATCAATGCGACCAGAACTCCAGTAGATGGATCTTTTTCGCTTTTCGGGGCAGTTAACCTCAACAGCACCGGCGAATTGCCAGCTTCAAGCATTGAGATCAGCGTAATGCTTCAGTATCTTCTTGGAGATGAATATACAGATCTGGAAGGATTCACCGCGATAAATCTCGATACTTCGGCAACTCCCACTTTGAATCCGGGAGAATCCAGCTCATATAAGTATGATTTCGGCTTCGATCCAAAGGAAGGCGTTGATGAGTATAGAATTCTGGCTTCGATTACAGCGGACGATATCTTCCCCTTCACTCTGGATGCGACCTTTACATTGAGTGGACTTGCAGAATCAACGGACGCCACCGCAACGATAGCTGACCAGTTGAAGGACATAGAAAGCGTAATACCCGGTGGGTTTAGTGCAGCATATGTACCACCGACAACGGGGAGCTGGGTTTTGGAGCAACCAGGAGATGGAGTTCAGACCTTCTCGCTAGTCTATGAGGTTCTCCTTACTAACGAAAAGATAGAAGATCCACAACAGGATTTCTACATACTCGATAACACGGCAACACTGACCGAATATGACAGCAAGACCGAGCACTCAGACGATGCACGGGTGATAATAACCGTTCCGCAAGAATCAGAAGATATTCTCGAACTTACGGTAGAAGTAAGTGGAGAATTCGGCTGGGAAGAGACTGTGAGATACGGCTGGGAGATAGACAAGAGTGTCGATCCTTCCTCAGCAGAGCTTTCAATAGGTGAAGAGGAAGACTTCGAATACACATTGACCGCCACCAGATCAGTTGAAGAGACAACGGCCCTGGCCACAATCACCGGCAAGGCGACAGTCGAGAATACGGGCTCTCTCAAAGCGGAAGGTGTATCGCTTGTCATAACTCTCCAGTACTATGACGGAGAATGGAAAGACCTCGAGAGCAAGGGACCGTTCGCTCTTGGAGATATGGAAGTTGGAGACAGCGAAGAAAAAGATTACGAATTCAACTTCGATCCGACAGGCAAGAGCAAGTTCAGGGTCCTGGCCACAGCGACCAGCGGTTCATACTCTGCCGATAATGCTAAGGAGTTCGTACCCGGTACTCCAGAAGAGAAAAATATAAACCCGAGTGCAGATGTGGAAGATGTGTTCACTAACTTCTCAGATTTCAAGGCTTATGGATTCTCAGTTGATCCAGATGATCCAGACAGAAGCTGGGACGACATAATAAACCACACTGATTGGGTACAGGCAGATTCCAATACCTGGAAGACCAGTTATACAATAACTGTGAAAAACGAGGAAGCCGAAGAGGATCTCGAAGGCTATTATCTGTACAACACCGTCACCATATACAAGAGCGGTACGGATGAAGAATACGACAGTGACGATGAAGAGATAAAGATAATAGTCACCGAAACAGTTAAACTCAAAGCAGAAGTTGAAGCCGAGTTCTTCTGGATAAGGGAGAATATCTACGAGTGGGAAATCGATAAGAAAGCGAATCCGACCCTGATAATCTTCCAGGTGAATGAATTCGAAAAGGAAATCGACTACACAATAACGGCAACGAGGACACTTGAATCAGATGTTAGTGAGCACTCTTATCAAGGGGCCGTAACGGTTACTAATAGCGGCCTGAGTGAAGCTCAGAATGTGAAACTGCTTATAGAACTCCAATACTACAATGGCACTAACTGGATCACTATTGAGACGCTTCCACAAGTCTCTCTCGGGAATCTGGCATCTGGATCGTCTACCGTTCACAACTTCGGACCTTCAGTCTTCACTCCGGTTGATGTTTCCGCGGAACACAAGATAACAGTGGTAGCTTCGGCCGATGCACCGGCAAACACCGCCGATGATTTCTACAGTTCGATGCTCCAGATCACATCGAGTGAGACAACAAATGCCACAGCAACTCTGGACGATGAATTCACGTATATTCCTGACGGATTCCAGATAGTCGGGACAGATCCCGACCCACTTCCCTTCCGTAAGGAGCTAACTGATTCAGCGATCGTTCAATTCTCAATCACGTTGAGAAAGTTCTCATTCGACGGAGTAGGCGGAATCACTTATGAAATGGGCGCGGATGCCTACATAAGTGCAACAGTCTCAGGTTACATGGAAGGAACATATCCTGGCTGGTGTACCCAAGTAAATGTTTCTGGAATTAGTGGTCCATACACAATACTGGACATTTATGAGGGTGGCGCGCCAAGTACACAGATGGCCAAGATCAACTACATTCTCAACAGGTTCAGAGACGGCGATTATCCTGGAGTTGACTACAGGCACATTCAGCTTGCTATCTGGGCGATAATGGAAGGTTCTCTCAAATGGAGCTCATGGAGGACTATGTTCAGTCCTGATGTACCTGATGGAGACAGACCAATAGTTCAAGCAATTATTGACACTGCTGAAGACGACTTCCTTCCAGGCTGTGGTGATGTGATTCTCATAAGTGCATTGAGTTCAAACAAGCAGAACCTGATACTGGAAGCAGTATTGTCTTGCGAAGTGCAGGAGTTCACACTTGAGAACACGGCAACTCTTGTAACCGAGACTGATGAACTCTGGGACGATGCGGTAGTTGAGATAAGGCTTACTCCCACAGATCCCCAAGTCTGGAAGGAAGAGACCGCCTGGGGTGGAAACTATGAAGGCAGTGGATCTGCATGGTGGTACTACTTCGATACAAACGGTCCCGCCACTCAGGATATTTACGCGGGCAAGAATAAAAAAGTCGCCGGAGCCTCTGTAACTTACAAGGACGGAAAGTTGATAATAGTTCTCGGACCTAACATGCGTCTGAAGAATACTGATGAGTCTGTGAAGATTCAGGGATATGCCGAAGGCGGGCTACCGTCAACAAGGCCGGAAGGAGGTCACTTCTCCTACAAAGGTTCTAATCTGGTCGTTGATGTCAGCCCGGCAAGATACTTTGCGATTCATCTGGATGTAGAAGTACTAAAATAGCTGCACGCTAATCTTTATAACTCAAAAGCCCTCCTGATGGAGGGCTTTTCATTTCCAGAAAGAATTGGTTATTCGATCACTTGCATATTCCGACATACTGTATAGAACTTCCCGAATTGCCCGGATCTGTAAAACTCGGGTTTATTGTCTTGAACACTGCGCTTCCACCCCTCAGATTTTTTGCACCGCCTGTGTAGTATGAGACAGTTATGCCGTCGAAACTGCTGTCGCCTCTGAAACCATACAATCCCGTCGGTTTCTTGAGAAGGAGTGCGATCCTAAACGCAGTCATGAGATCTCCAAACCCTATATTGACCCCTCTCTTTGCCAGCGCCGCCGTCACCGCTCTCTGATCGTTGCAGCTATCCAGAAGTATATCTTTGAAGATAGCCGGATCTCCCCCACCCTGTGTTCTGATATACTGCAAGAAAAGGTAGGAGAGCGAGTAGTTGGCTAGAACATCGCCGTTGTCATTCCAGTAAAGCAGAGACTGTCCGTTTTTTATGCTGGTGGCGTAATTGTAATAACTTATCCTGCTTGTCAGAGTCCCCTTGTAGATATGTTCGGCAGCCATCGACAAACCTTCATTTAACCACGTCGGCATTGAACTGCCCTTCTCCACAAAGTAGTTTCTGTTGAAGTTGACCATGTGCTGGAACTCGTGAACCAGAGTGCTGTAGGCTCTTGAAACATCTACCGGGTTCGATGCCGGGTAGCGCATCGTCGGATAGCTGTCTATATAGAAGATCTCCATCTTGTTTGAAGTACTGGTATTGAAGAGATCTCCAGAGCTGAAATAACCGCCCACGTAAGCTCCAGTGTTGTCGAAATCGTCCTGAATATCGAAACAGAGGATCGCGACTCTTCCGTCTCCGTTCACATCTGATGGAGTGTAGAAGTATTCATTAACCAGAGGATAGATGACGTTATCGAACTCCTGACCCAGCTGCGTTGCCTTGAAAACAGTTATTTCCGAAGGATTCTCGACCCATATTTCGCATGTCTCCCCAATATACTGGAGAGTCGCGGTTATCTGGTACTTTGAATTCGTTTTGAAGTTCTGGACATGGAAGGATCTCGTGTTGCCTACGGCTGCGAGTTCGAAGCCAGCTTCAACTAGATCCGGTCGCATCTTCATCGATAGATCGACGTCATCTGGGAGAGGTATCTCTGGATTTATAGCATACGCTTCAATCGGCAAATTTTTGGGAAGAATATCCCCTGATGGAAGATAATCAGAACTGAGCGTTCCAGTGTACTCTGAGGTATTCGCGCTCTCTGATTCATTGCTTACGAGAAGGACATTCCCCGTGTAAACCGGCCCGTTCATGTCTATACCGTCTTCGGGTGGTATTTCGGCGGCTACTGTTCTGAACTTCCAGACATCTCCCTGGGTAGTTGCTCCCTTAGCGTCTGTCGCTACTATCTTCCAGTAGTAATCCTTTCCATTCTGAAGATTGCCGGGGTTGTAAGATTTCGTTGTTATTCCAGTGGCTACCTTCGATGGATTCGAGCTCTCGCCGAAGTAGACATCGTATTTCAGAGAGTCTCCGTCCGGGTCGCTGCAATTCCATGAGAGATTTATTGAAACAGCGACATCGCTGGCGTTATTTGCAGGATTTGGACTTGAAGGCTTCGCGGGCGGCTGATTACTCTTCGTGGTGAAGTTCCAGAGATCTCCTGCCGTTTCAAGGCCCTTCTCATCTCTGGCGACAACTTTCCAGTAATACTTCGTGCCTTCAGTCAGATTCGAAGACGTATAGCTCTTTGCCGTCTGCCCAGCCGAAACTCTAGCAGGGTTTGTCGTAGTACCAAAGTAGACGTCATATACCAGCGCATCCCCGTCGGGATCTGAACAGTTCCATGAAAGCGTTATCGATGTTCCTATACCAGTTGTGCCGCTTGATGGGGCTGGATTTGAAGGCTTCAGAGGAGCGTTGTTTGAAGGCACAACAGTTATGCTGAAAGTATCGGTCGCATCTCCGCCCCTGCCGTCGCTCGCTCTAACGGTCACCGAATATGTTCCTGCAGTGGTCGCATTGTAGCTGAACTGGTTTCCGCTTATCGTTCCAACTCCAGATACTTTAGAGAACACAATAGGATCGCTGTCTGAGTCTGATGCGAAGTTTCTCAAGTCAATAACCAGATTCGTTCCAGTGCTCACCGTCTGATCCGGGATCTCAAGAGTGGGGATCGCGTTGTATTTGACAATAGCTTTCTTCGGGCTGTCAACGTTTATCTGAAGCGGGTTATCAGTTAATATCTCTCCGTTTACCGTCCAGTTGAGGAAGGAAAAACCCTCGACCTGCGGGGCGGTGAGTGTTAGGCTGCTGCCCTTCTCGT